>JBEBXF010000330.1:0-4067 GCA_040391725.1 Eoetvoesiella caeni
ACAACACCCCGATCTCGTTGCGCGACCTCACCTCCACCCGCTGCGTCAGGTCCCCCCCCGCTATCCGGTCAAAATGCTCGCCAGCCAGGACGAGCGGCCGGATGACCGTGCGCTTGAACAGCAGCATGACCAGGAACACCAGAATCACGCCAATCGCGATGCCGGCGCCGATCACCGTCAAAGCCCGTTTGAATTCGACTTCCGCGCGGGCATGGAACAGGTCTTCCTGCTTGAGCGTATGCGCCTTCAAGTCCTCGATCGCCTTGTCGAAGGCCTTGGCGCGATCGATGCCGATCTGGTTGTTGACGAAATAAAACGTGCCGTAATCCTGGTAGGACAATGCCTGCACCATGGGAGCAATGCCGTTTTCGTCGTATACCTTGTAGGCGTCGATCAAGGCCTGGGACAGTTTGCTCCCCTCTTCGCCCTGCGGCGGATTTTTACGGAAGCTGTCGAAATTGCTCTTGACCTTGGCCAATTGCGCCATCGCGGCATTCAGCGTGGCCTTGCCTTCCTCGGCCATGGCGGCGTCGTCATTGACGTTGCTTTCCTGGTAGCGCGCGGCGGTCATCATGCCCAGACGCGCCTGCAGCATCTCGTTGCTGATCTCCGAAACCAGCCTGGTGCTGGCATTTTGCAGCGCCAGTGCGCGTTCAGCACGCGCATTGGCATCCAGAAAATAAGCGCCAATGCCGCCCACGACGGCGATCAGAATCATGAAGACCAGCAGGCAGGCCATCAGTCGCGTGCTTACCTTGACGTCCACCAGCCGGAAACCGCCGCTCGCCCGCTGCCGGCTTCGGCCCAGGGACGCGGAAGAAAATGCGAAAACTCTCATGCTCCATCCTTTTAGTATGATTTCATCATTCTTATGACATCCAGCCCGCGCCGTTTTTTCAACGCTGATTCTTATGCGCCGCCTGCTCCCGTACGGCGTCGCCAAGCCACGGTCGGCATGGCGAGCTGTTTACTGCTGCTCCGACAAGGGATAGCTGATGGCGGGATTGTCGATGCCTTTGTTCGACATGTCGGCCACCGGGTTGGGAGCAGAGCCGGACGCGGGGGCGGCGGCCATCGTCCGCCGCGACGCCTCCCCGGACTTGGCGTCCTCGGGCTTGCCCGGCTCGCCCGGCACATTGACGCTGTCGACCACTCGCTCGAAGCGGCCGTCGGGTCCGAACCGCAGCGACAACTCCTGACGGACGTACAGTGCATCCGCCACCATCGATGCCTTGACCGCCCAACGCGCCGTCATGGAACCGTCGCCCTGTCGATAGATGTCCACCGGAGCAGCGCCCAGCAAGGTTTGCGCCTGCTGGAACGTGGTACGGCCCACCACGATTTGCGGCAGCGCCGTGGCATTGAAGCTTTGGCCCGTTGTGCTGCACGCGGTCAATAACGCCAATGCGGCGCCTGCAACTGCCAGGCGCCACGATCCGCACTGCTTCGACTGCGCGGTATGCTTCATGGTCAGAATTCTTCCCAATCGTCGTCGCTCTGGGCCTTGGCGCGCTTGGCCGGACTTTCGGTTGCCGCAGTCGCCGGATTATTCTTCAATGCCGGTGGAGCGGCCGGACGACCGGATGGCGGCGCGGCGCCCCCGGCGGCCAAAGCGGGAGCGGGGCTGCGCGGCGCCGAGGCCGGGGCCGGAGCCGCTTTGGGAGGAGCCGGCCGGGAAGCCACCGGCTTGGCCGACACATCAATAACCTGCTTGCCCGATAGCTTGTACACGGCCACGGCGCTGCTTACCTGGGTCACCTGCTCGCGCAGCTCGGAGGCCGAACGAGCGGCCTGTTCGACCAAGGCGGCATTTTGCTGCGTCACGCCATCCATTTGCGTAACCGCCATATTGATCTGCTCGATGCCGCTGGATTGTTCGGTGGTGGCGGCCGAGATTTCGCCCATGATATCGGTGACCCGGGCCACGGATGCGACGATTTCCTGCATGGTCGCCCCGGCGCGCTCCACCTGCTGGGACCCTTCGGCCACTTTCTTGACCGAATCGTCGATGAGATCCTTGATTTCCTTGGCGGCATGGGCGCTGCGCTGGGCCAGGGCCCGAACCTCGGCGGCCACCACGGCAAATCCCTTGCCCTGCTCACCCGCCCGCGCCGCTTCCACCGCCGCGTTCAGCGCCAGAATATTCGTCTGGAACGCAATGCTGTCGATCACGCCGACGATGTCCGAAATTTTGCGGGAGCTGGCGGAAATACCTTCCATGGTCGACACCACTTCGCCCACCGCTTCACCGCCGCGCTGGGCGACTTCGGAGGCCGTGGCGGCCAGTTGATTGGCCTGGCGGGCGTTGTCGGCATTTTGCCTGACCGTGCTGGAAAGCTGCTCCATGCTGGCCGCCGTCTGCTGCAAGGCCGCCGCCTGCTGCTCGGTGCGGCTGCTCAGGTCGGCATTGCCCACCACGATTTCCTGCGTGCCCGCATTGATGCGTTCGAGCCCGGCCCGCACGCTGCCCACGCTGCGGCCAAGGTTTTCCTGCAGGCGCTTGACGGCGGCATACAGCAAGCCTACTTCATTCTGGCTGGCGACCTCGATGCGATGGGTCAGGTCTCCCACCGAAATACGGTCGAAATGCAGCCCGATCTGCTTGAGCGGACGCAATACTTTGCGCGACAAGGTCAGCCAGGTGATGAAGGCCAGCACCACGGACAGCACGGCCAAGGCCAGGAACGCATAGCGGGCGTTGACGACGCTGTCGTCCGTCGGCAGGCTATACCACCCCAGGCCCGCGGCAAGCACGGTAAGAACCGAGAGTATCAGCACCAGCAGGAACAGACTGGCTTTAAGTTGTGCGCGAGACGATTTCATGTTTTACGAACCCATATTGAACAGGCTGGTGCCTTGGATCTGCTTGAACGCCATGGCCGCTGCCTCCAGGGCCGACTGGCGCAACTGCAACTGCGCGGTCGCCGAGTAGTAATCCACATCCTCCAAGCGGGACAATTGCTGGGTATAGCCCAGATTGCGCAACGTGCCGTTGGAATCGATGGCATCCAGCTCGTTCAGGCGCGAACCGACGGACGAACGCACGGTAAGCACCTGGTTGTAGTTCAGGTCGATGCGCTGGATGGCGCTGGCCAAGGTATTGAGAAACGCGGTTTGCTGGGTATTGCCCGTGGAGGCGGGAGTACCCAGCGCCGTAATGATATTGTCCAGCGTGTCGAAGATATTCAGATCGGTGGGCTGGGGGGCCTGAACCGTAATTTTGTCGCCCGCCTCCGGCGCGCCGGTAATGTCCAGGCTGACGCCCGCTCCGGGGATATCGGTGGCTCCCCCGGGCGGCGTAAACGTGCCGTCGACGGCGCCCAGAGGGGTCGCAAGGCTACTGTCCGAATAAAAAGTGGTCGTGAATTTCGTTGGATCGGCAGCATCGAACTCGATCGTGAACGGCTTGCCGAAATACTGGGCGGATGCATCGGTCACCGTGGAGTTTCCGGCTGCCAGGGTGCTTGCGGGGTCGGCTTTCTGCACGCTCGCCGCGTATCCGGCATTGGCCGGCTCGACGGAAAACTTGTCGCCAACCGCCGGCGCACCCGAGAAATCGACGCTTACCCCGCCGCCCAGATCCAGGGTGGTCGTCCCGGACGCATAATTCACAGGGGCCGAACTGCTTACCGTGGCGCCGCTGACGTCCTTGACTTGAATGGTGTACTGCAGAACCGGCGGCGTATCGGCCGAATTGGAAAACGCGATCTCGAACGTCTTGCCCACATTGGCGCCTTTCGCATCGGTCACCACGGGTTTGCCGATCAAGCCCGTGCCGCTATTGGATGAGTCGGCGCGGGTCAGGTAGTTGCGCGCGCCCGTGCTGGCGCGCATGAAAATATCGCTGCCGATGTCGCTGCCGGCGATCTGGCGGGTTTGATCGGCCTGGATCAGGCGCTGGTTGGCATCGCCGTTGTACGTGACTTTGCCGCTGGCATCGGCCACGAACGCCGGCTGCGACCCGGAATAGCCTGAAAACAGATATTGACCGTTGCCGTCCGTGGCATTGGCCAGACCCAACAGGGTGTCCTTCGCATTCTTCAGCACGTCGGACAATGTGGCACGAT
>JBEBXF010000331.1:0-4062 GCA_040391725.1 Eoetvoesiella caeni
CCTGGGGCGCCGGTCATGGCAGTGCTGTCGCGATTCGCCGCCATGGTTTATGCTCGTCGGACACGAAACGATCCAAGGGGACATCGCATGCATGTTCATGCCAAGGCGATCAGGTATTTCGACACGATACGGAGACTGGGATCGATCCGGGCCGCCGCGCGGCATCTGCATGTCGACCCCTCGGCGGTAAACCGCCAGTTGCTGAACCTGGAGGAAGAGATCGGCGCGCCGCTTTTCGACCGCCTGCCCAAAGGCCTGGAACTGACCCAGGCTGGCCAAATCTTCGCCCAGCATGTCATTACCGTGCTTCAGGACGAACAGCGCACCCAGCTCGAACTGGCGAAGCTGCGAGGCCTGGAGCGGGGCGAGGTGCGCGTGGCATGCGCCGAAGGGCTCAACACCGACTTCCTGCCCAACACATTGGAAACCATGATGACCCGGTATCCGGGGGTGCGAATCCAGACGTTCGCCCATGGCTCCATCCAGGTCGGGGAAAGAGTCTTGAATGGCGATGTGGATATCGGCGTCGCTTTTTCGGCGCCGCCGCGCGCCGAGCTTCGGTGCCTTCAGGCGGGACAATTCAAGCTGGGCGCCATCATGGCCCCCGACCACCCTCTCGCCAAGAAAGCCGACGTCGATCTTCGCGAGTGCGCCGGCTATCCGCTTATCCTGGCCAGCCCCGGCGTGGCGCTGCATACGCTGCTGGAGCCTTTGCTGGCCGCCCTGCCGTCCCCCGCGCCATCGCTCCTGCACACCGATTCCATCGAACTGATGAGGCAATTGGCGGCGCGCAAGCGTGGGGTTGCATTCCATACCCGCGTCGGCCTGGACGCGCTATTCCGGGAAGGCCGCCTGGTCTACAAGAACCTGCGGGGCAATATGCCCGTGGCGCGCCTGGGAATCTATGTCCGCGCGGAACGCACCCTGCCGCCGGCCGTCGAGGTGTGCGCCGCGCTGCTGGGCGAAGAACTGCGGCGATTCTCCGCTCAGGAAGGACTGGAAGCGTAGGCGGCAAAAACCGTCCGAACCCTAACCCCGAGAACACTTCCGACCACCATCGACAGCGTTGCAAGTCATGCAACACGATGCTGTTAATTTGCCAATATGCCGCAACACCTCGGCTCCCTATACTGGCTCCACATGGTTTGAAGAAGTGGTTTGGCCACCAAGGAGATGATATGGGCACGTTTGTGAACAACGCCTGGTACGTCGCGGCATGGAGCAATGAAGTCAGGCGCGAACTATTGCCGCGCACCATACTCGGACAGCAACTCCTGCTGTATCGCAAGGAAAACGGCGAGGCCGTCGCGCTGGTGGATCGCTGCCCCCATAAACTGGCGCCCCTGTCGCTGGGCGAGCTCAAGGGCGATTTCGTGCAATGCGGCTATCACGGCCTGACTTTCGATTGCTCGGGAACCTGCATACGCGTGCCGGGGCAAAGACATATCCCGAGCGAGGCGAAAGTGCGGGCTTTCCCCGTGATGGAAAAATACAATGCCATATGGGTCTGGATGGGGGATCCCGAACAAGCCGGCGCGACCGCCATCGTCGACGTTCCCCACTACGGCGACCAGGGCTGGGGGCTGGTCGACGGCCAGTACCTGCACTTCAAGTCCAATTACCTGAACATCACCGACAATCTCGTCGACCCGGCCCATACCAGCTACGTGCACAAGAACACCATCGGCAATGCCGCCGGCGAGGAGGTCGGCGTCAAGGTCGAACAAGGCGACTCCCACGTGCTGGCCTATCGCTGGATCAACGACGCCCCCCAGGTTCCGCTCGTCGAGCGCATGGGGAGCCTGACCGGCAATGTGGATCGATGGCAGTATTACTATTTGCACCTGCCTTCGATTTCATACGTCGACTTCGGCTGTATCCCCGTGGGGACGGAGCCCACCGAAGCGAACAAAGACAAGGGTTTCCGCTCATTCAGCTTCAATTTCCTCACGCCCGAGACGGAATCCACCACGCATTACTTCTGGCTTCACCTGCGAAACTACCACCCCGACGACCCTCAGGCCTCCAGCAATGTTGAGCGCCTCATGAACCAGACCTTCGAGGAAGACGCGACGCTGCTTGAATTCATCCAGCGTGAACAGGAACGGACGGGAGTCAGGGAATATGCGCGCATCGCCATCGACAATGCGCCCTTGCGCATACGCAAACAGATCGAACGGCTGCAATTGCAAGAGCGATCCACCGGCGCCGCGGTAGTCAACAGCGAGCTGGAAGCCGCCATGCGCTGAGGGAAGCCCGCGGCTGGATCGCTGCCGCGACTCAGGCGGATTCCGGCCAGTTGCTATTTGAGCCTGGCATCCAGGCAGCGCTGCACGTACTGGGCGAACCCCGTCATGAACTGGGCCAGTTGCTGCCGGGTGCCGTCGTCGACGAGGTTGCCTTCCTGGTCGAACCGGTCTCCGGCACGCGACACGAGCAGGCGCTGTTCAACCCACAACTGGGTGCCCAGCGTGCGCAGCACCGGCAACCAGCCGCTTTGCGACAGCACGGTTCCAAACCCGCCCGGGGAAGCTCCGATCAAGGCGACCGGCTTGCCCGTAAATATGCGCACGCCGTCGGCGGGGGGACGCGAGGCCCAATCGATCGCGTTCTTGAATACGCCTGGGATGCCGTTGTTGTACTCGGGCGTAACCAGCAACAGGCCGTCCGCAGCCTCGATTTCATCTTTGAGTCGGGCTACCGGAGCCGGAATGCCCTGCTCTTGCTCGATGTCCCCGTTGTACAACGGGACGTCGTCGATCGATGCGGCCTGAAGCGTTACGCCGCCAGGCACGGACTCGGCCGCCGCGCGGAGCAGCCCTCGGTTATAGGAATGGCGGCGCAGACTTCCGGCAATGCCGATCAACTTGATCATGAGCGTTCTCCTTGAGTAAATAATACCTCAACACATCGGAGCGGGGTCAATCGGTCGAGCTCGTAACGGCGCTATTGGCCTGCCTGGCGGACACCGCCGCATCGAGCGCAAGCGCCATTGCCATGGCGACGGCGCCAATGGAAAACAGCAAGCGGTAGTCGCCGCCGCTGCGCGAAAAAACGAAGGACAATCCGTACGCCGCAGCCGCCTGGGACAAGGCGAACCCCACCGTGGCGGTTTTCCAGGCGGCATTCTGTTGAGCGGGACGGTGCGCCAGCAACTCCTGCACGCGCCCCAGCACCAGGGGCACCGTACCGGTGACAAACGCCCCCACAACCACGCTGGACGCCGCCAGCCAGAAAGCATCGACGTCCAGGGCGGGAGCCGCCACGCCGATTATTTCCAGGGCAAAGGCGAAACGCAGGGCACGCCCGAAGCCGATACGATCCGCCAGCATGCCCGCCAGGACCGGGCCGGCGGTCGCGCCCGCGCCAAAGAGAATCCAGTACTCGGCACCGGCCCGAAGTCCCTGCCCGAGTCCGCGCGACACAAAATCCACCAGGAAAATCATGTGCGGCACCCAGCCGGCCGCGTTCAATGCATATTCGATATACAGCGGCCACAAGAGCCTGGCCGGAGGCGCCCGACGGCAAGGTCCGGGCGGCAGCACCGATGCCGATGCCGATGCATCGGACGGCCATCCCCGCCAGGAAATCGCCGTCAACAGCAAAGAAAGAACACCCAGGCCGAGCCAGGCTCGGCCCAGGCTCCCGCCAAGCAGCCACGGCACTAGGGTTCCGGACGCGACGATCCCCACGCCGACCCCCATGAAGATGATCCCGCTTGCCACGCCGCGACGCGCGGGCGAAACCATGGACAGCACCAAGGGCGCGGCAAGCACCATGAGGACGCCGCCGGAAAACCCGGCAAGCAGGCGCCAGGCGAAGAACCAGAGGAACGAGGCAGGCTGGGCGCAGGCAAAGAATGCAAGCGTGGCAAGCGCCATCATGCTTCGCAGCACCGCGGCCGTCGAAGCCCGGCCCGCAAGAGGCCGGCCGGCCAGAGCGCCAGCCAGATAGCCCGCGAGGTTGGCGGCGCCCAGGTATGCCGCTTTCGACGGGTCGAACCAATGAGCATCGACAATGGCGGGCAATAACGGCGTATACGCAAAACGCGTCAACCCGATA
>JBEBXF010000332.1:0-4043 GCA_040391725.1 Eoetvoesiella caeni
TCATGGGCCAGTTCAGGTTGACGTTCTTGGGGGGAACGGGCTGCATGAACCACTTGGCATACAACTTGTCGATGGTGCCGTCCTTCATCATGGCCTTCACCGCGTCGTCGACCACTTTCTTGAAGGCTTCGTCCCCCTTGGGCTCGATGATGCCGTAGGGCTCGACGGTGTAGGCCTTTGAACTGATCATCCAGTTGTCCGGATCGTTCGAACTGGCCACCAGGCCGGCCAGCAGGACATCGTCCATGAAGAACGCCGCGGCCCGCCCGCTTGAAACCGTCAGGAAAGCCTGGGAATGATCTTTGGCCGGAATGATGCGCATGCCCAGCTTCTGCTCGGCATTGACCCGCGTCAGCCAGCGCAGGTTGCTGGTGCCGGCCGTGGAAACCACCGTCTTGCCGTGGAAGTCGCCAAGATCCTTCAGGCCCGATTTTTTCAGGGCCGCGAAACGCGTGGCCGTCACGAACGTGGTGGGCGCGAAGCTGACCTGCTTCTGGCGATCGGCGTTGTTGGTGGCCGAGCCGCAGGCCAAGTCGACCGTGCCATTGGCGACCAGCGGGATGCGCGTGGACGATGTGACCGGCACCTCCTTGATTTTGAGGCTGGGCAATTGCAGGTCTTTTTGAATGGCGGCGGCAATACCGTGGCAGATATCCATGGAATAGCCGATGGGCTTCTGGTTGTCGTCCAGGTAGGAAAACGGAATGGAAGAATCCCGATACCCCAGGGTGAGTTCGCCATTGGCCTTGATTTTGTCCAGACGCCCCTCGGCGTGCGCGGCGGCTCCGATGGCCGCCATGGCCGCCGCCGCGGCCAGAATGGAAATCAGCTTCATGGTTGCTCCCTCCTTAAGTTAGCGCCAGGTTTCGATCTCGACCACGACGCTGCCGTTGTCGGACGACACCATGGCCATGCCTTCTTCGATGCTGACGTGCAAGGTCATGCTCCGCTGCGCCAGGTTTGCCAACTCGCGCACGGCTTCGGGCCGCACCGAGTACACGGAAAGATTGCGAATCCGCTCCAGGCCTTGCTGAGCGCCCTGCCACCATACCTGGCTGGCCGGGCCTCCATAGCAGAATACCACCACCTGCTCCGCCTTGCCGCTGGCCTGCAGCAAGCGCCGCTCGTCGGGATGGCCAAGCTCCACCCAGGTAAGAATGGCGCCCGTCAAGTCCTTGCGCCACAACGCCGGTTCTTCGGTCGTGCTCAGCCCGCGCGTGAAAGCCAGGTGTTCGTCGGCCAGCAGGCTGAAGGCCAGCACCCGCATCATCATGCGCTCGTCCGTCTCGGAAGGATGGCGCGCCAGAGTCAGGGCATGGCTGTCGTAGTAGCCGCGCACCATGTCCGCGACGTGCAGATCGAGCTTGAATATCGTTGCCCGCAATGCCATGGATGGACTTAAAGCGCCTCGTCGCCGCTTTCGCCCGTGCGAATGCGTATGGCCTGCTCGACCGGCATGACGAAGATCTTGCCGTCGCCGATCTTGCCCGTGTGGGCGGCCTTGACGATGGCGTCTATGGCGCCCTCGACCATGGCGGCCGGCACGACCACCTCGACACGGATCTTGGGCAGAAAGTCCACCACGTATTCGGCGCCGCGATACAGTTCGGTATGGCCTTTCTGGCGGCCAAACCCCTTGACCTCGGTGACGGTCAGGCCGCTGACGCCGATTTCGGCCAGGGCCTCGCGGACTTCGTCGAGCTTGAACGGTTTGATGATTGCGGCAATCAGTTTCATAGTGGTCTCTTCATGGGTTCGGTTGATGCGGATCGGCGCGCCTATTCGCGATAACCGTTGGTGATGGGATAGCGCCAGTCGCGCCCGAATGCCCGCGCCGTGATCTTGGGGCCGATGGCGCCCTGCCGGCGCTTGTACTCGTTGACGCGTATCAGGCGCACGACCTGGGCCACGACGTCGCGCGCGAACCCCGCTTCTTCGATGCTTTTTATCGCCGCATTCTTTTCAACGTACATCTCGATGATGGCATCCAGCACGTCGTAGGGCGGCAGGCTGTCCTGGTCGGTCTGGTCGGGCCGCAGCTCGGCCGACGGCGGGCGCTGGATGATGCGTACGGGAATGACGACGGCTTCGCGGTTGCGCCAGCGGGCCAGGTCGTAGACCAGGGTCTTGGGCACGTCCTTGAGCAGCGCGAAGCCGCCCGCCATGTCGCCGTACAAGGTACAGTAGCCGGTCGCCAGCTCGGATTTGTTGCCGGTGGTGACCACCAGGGATCCGAACTTGTTGGACATGGCCATCAATAGCGTGCCGCGCACGCGGGCCTGGATGTTCTCTTCGGTGGCATCGGACTCAAGCCCCGCGAATTGCGGAGCAAGCGCCTCGCCGAAGGCGTCGGCCAGGCCGCCGATGGCGATTTCGTCGTAGCGCACGCCCAGGCCCTGGGCCATCTGGCGCGCATCGGCCAGGGAAATATCGGCGGTATAGCGCGACGGCATCATCACTGTGCGCACGTTCTGCGCGCCGATGGCATCGACCGCCACGGCCAGCACCAGGGCCGAGTCGATGCCGCCCGACAGGCCAAGCACCACGCTGGAAAAACCTGATTTGCCCAGGTAATCGCGCAGCGCAAGAACCAGGGCCTTGTATACCTGCTCGAGCTTGTCCGGCCATGCCGGCGCCGCAGCCGGGTACAAAGGCGAAGGCGCGCCCTGCGCATCGAAGGCGACGAGGCCCATGGCCTCTTCGAACACCGGCAGGCGCTGCACGGCCTGGCCGGCGGCGTCCAGCACGAACGAGCCGCCATCGAACACCAGTTCGTCCTGTCCCCCGACCTTGTTCAGGTAGACACTGGGCAAGCCCCGGACATTGCGTCCCACCAGCGAGAGCCGCTCGGCCTGCTTATCGACGCTGTACGGCGATGCGTTGAGGATGAGCAGCACCTGGGCGCCGTGCCCGGCCGCCAGAGCCGGGCTTTCGGCCAGCCAGGCATCCTCGCAGATATTGAGGCCGAAAACGACGCCGTTGACGGTGAACACCGCCGGTTCACGGCCCGCCTCGAAATAGCGCTTTTCGTCGAACACGCCGTAGTCGGGCAGTTCGTGCTTGAAGTAGCGGCACACGACCCGGCCGTTGAGCAGCACCGAGGCGGCGTTGTACAGCGCCCCGTCCTGCTCGTGCACATGCCCCACCACGACGTGCAGGCCCGGGTAGCGCGCCAGATCGCGGCATAGTTGGTCGAGCACCAGGGTTTGCTGGCGGATGAATTCGGGCCGCAGCAGCAGGTCTTCGGCCGGATAGCCGGTAAGCGTCAGCTCGGGCGTCAGGAGCACGTCGGCCCCGTTCTGCCTGGCCCAATGCGCCGCTTCGGCCACTTTGGCCGCATTGGCGCGCAAATTGCCAACCACCGTATTGATCTGGGCAAGCCCAACCTTGACCGCAGTCATTTAACCTAGCCTTTATGAGGAAACAAGTCCGAAATTATCGCACGATAGCGGGCGCCTCACGCCAGGCCTGGGCGAAATCCGCCCCCGAGGGCGCCTGGTAAAGCTGCAGCGACATTTCCGGCAGGATGGCCAGCAAATGGTCGAAGATGTCGCCTTGGATGCGCTCGTACTCGACCCAGGCGGTGTTGGCCGCAAAGCAATACAGCTCTATCGGAACCCCTTGCGCATCGGGCTCCATCATGCGCACCAGCAACAGCATGTCCTGGCGAATCTCGCGGTTCTGCTTGACGTAGGCCGTGGCGTAGGCCCGGAATGTGCCGATATTGGTCAGCCGGCGGCGGTTCACGGCCTGCTCGGCGATCGGCCCCAGGGCCCTGTTGCTTTCCTGGATGTCCTGCTCTTTTCCCGCCAGATAATCGCGCAGCAAGGCGAACCGGGAAAGATCCCGCACTTCGTCGTCGGTCAGGAAGCGCACCGACGCGGCGTTGATCCGCAAAGTGCGCTTGATGCGCCGCCCGCCGGATTCGAACATGTGCCGCCAGTTGCGGTAGCTTTCCGAAAACAGCTTGTAGGTGGGAATGGTGGTGACCGTCTTGTCCCAGTTCTGCACCTTGACCGTATGCAGGGCGATGTCGATGACGA
>JBEBXF010000333.1:0-4036 GCA_040391725.1 Eoetvoesiella caeni
CGAACGCCGGCTGCGACCCGGAATAGCCCGAAAACAGATATTGACCGTTGCCGTCCGTGGCATTGGCCAGGCCCAACAGGGTGTCCTTCGCATTCTTCAGCACGTCGGACAATGTGGCACGATCGGCGTCCGACATGCTGCCATTGCCGGCCTCGACAAGACGCGTCTTGACGTCCTGGAGCAGCGTGGTCACCGACGATAAGGTATTTTCCTCGGTTCCCAGGTTGTTCTTGGCCACCTCGCGGTTGTCGGCAAACCGCTGGTTCAATGTTTGAGCCTGGCTGAGGTTGATGGCCTGCGCGGCAGCCAGGGGGTCGTCGGCGGGCGTGACCATGCGCTGGCCGCTGGCGACCTGTTGATACAGATGCATCAGGTCGGACTGCTGGGCATTGATCGAGTTAAGTCCGGTCTGGAAAAACAGATTGGAACTGATACGCATGGCGACAACCTCAAAATAATCTGGCAAACGGCAATCCGGCAGGCAGCGGACTTACAAACCTATCAAGTGGGCAGGCTCAACAGTGTGTCGAACAATGTCGCGCTGGTCTGGATCAGGCGCGACGCCGCTTGGTACTGCTGGGTGTAACGCTGGAGATTGACGTATTCTTCATCCAGGTTGACGCCCGAAACGGCTTGCTGCGCAGCATAGTTCTGTTGGATCAGGGTTGCCTGCGCCTTGGCCGAGGTGGCGTTTTGCTGGGTCTGCACCCCTACCTTGTTGACGATCTGCGAGAACGCATCGTTCAGGCCCATGGTGCCGTTGCCCAGGATTTTGTCCGTTTGCAGCTTGGCCATGGCCAGAGCATTGCCGCCGTCGGCATCGCCCGTGGTCGTGGAGGCCGCGGCAATGCTGGCCGGGTCGGTGAGATTCAGGGAAATGGCGCCCGCCGCGTTGCGGGTGGGCTGCAACGACCAGGAGTCGCCTGCCTTGGGAGTGCCGCTAAGCTGTATTTGCACCCCGTCGAAATCGACGGGGTCGGTGGTGAGGTCGGTGTAGGTTTTCTGGGTTCCATTCGGAACAGAGGTAACCTTGTACACGGAGCCGTCGAACTCGATTTTGTAATCCTGCGAAGTCAGCTTGTTGGGATCGGAAAACGACGCTTGCAGCGTTGCCGAGCCCTGGTTGCCCGCGCCGACCAGCACAGTGGGGCTGCCCAGCGAGAAAAACGCCGCACCCGGCTTGCCGTTCTGGTCGTAGCCCGCCGTTTGCACCTGGTTGACCGAAATCGCCAGCCCCGTAGCCAGGCGGCCCAGGTCGTTCTGGACGGAATCCAGCGTGCCGCTGCGATACGAAAGCAAGCCGCCCAGCGTACCGCCCGTAATGCTGCTGTCGGACATTTCGACCAAGGTAGTGCGGCCGGTGCCGGTGGGCGCGGAATACGCCACCACGGTGCGCGTGGGATCGTCCGCCGAGGGAATGGCCTGCAAGGGGAAAACCGTATCGCCGCCCAGCAGCACCTGGCCGTTGCCGATGGTGAGATTGACGTTGCCGTCCTGCTCGAACACCTTGACCCCCGCCAGTTGGCTGAGCTCGGACACGGCCTGATCGCGCTGGTCGAGCAAATCGTTGGGCGGCTGCCCCGAGCCGGATGCCTTGGCATTGACGATTTGCTGGTTCATGTCGCGGATACGCTCGACATAGCTGTTGATTTGCGTAACGACCGTGGAAACCTGGGTATTGATGTTGTCGCGTTGCGAGTTCAAAAAGGCGTTGGCGTCGTTGATCTGGCCAACGAGACTGGCGGCCCGGCCCAGAAGATCCTGGCGGGAAGCCGGATCGGCCGGCGCCGAGGCCACAGCCTGGATGCCGTCGAAAAAGTTCTGCAGCGCCGGGGTGATGCCCACGGTGCGGTCGGCGAACAGATTATTGACCTGGACGATCTGGTTGCCGTAGGCGGTAATGGACGCTCCTGTGCTTTGCGAATTGACCAGTTGCCGGTACAGGAAATTGTCGTAGGCGCGCTGCACGCTGTCGGTCTGCACGCCGCGGCCGATGAAGCCGGACCCCGTGCTGGTCGCACCCGCCGTCGATACCATGACCTGCTGGCGGTTATAGCCATCGGTGGCCGAATTGTTGATATTGTGGCCGGTGGTTTGCAGGCGGTTTTGCGCCACGTTTATGCCCGAGAGACCAAGATTGGCTAGATTCATCGATATTCCGTTGGTAACAGGGTAAAACTTCTGTCTTACCCTGGAAGATGACCATTCAGTGCATTAACGGCATTTCGCCGAAATTATTTAGCCTGGGAGAGCGGCTGGGTTCCACCGGCGGCCCCGCGCCCCGGCGCCTATGTCGCCAATTTGTTGAAATATCCCATGATATTGATCAGTTTTTCCGCATAGGCGGGATCGGTGGCATAGCCGGCGTCCTGGATGCGCCGCGCCGCTTCCTGGGCGGAGGATGCCTTGGCGACGTCGCTGTAGCGGTCGCTGTTGCCGATCAGCTTGGCGTAGTCGGCAAACGATTCGGCATACGAGTTGTAGGCCCGGAACGGCTGGACGACCTTGCGCGCCACGCCGTTCTCGTATTCGGTGGTCGTAATGTTCACCACCTTGCCGGTCCAGCCGCCGGTCGCCTTGATGCCGAACAGGTTGTAGCTGTTGGCGCCGTCGTCGCCCCGTATTTCCCGCTTGCCCCAGCCGGATTCCAGCGCCGCCTGGCTCAGGATGAGCTCGGCCGGCAAACCGCTTTTGGCCGCCGCCACCTTGGCGGCGGAGCCCATGCGGTCGACGAAATTCTGGATATGCGCCGGCGCGCCCTGCACCGCCGAGACGGCCGCCCCGACCATGCTGCCCATCGGGCTTTGCGACAACATGTCGATCAACGAGGAAATGGACGTAGCGTCCTCCTTGCGCTCCTCGCCGATGCGCGAGCGCAAGCCCGGCACTCGGGAACTGGCCAGCTCGGGCAAGGACTTGGCGCGCGCTTCGATGGCGGCGGCGCCCTGCCCGCTCGACGAATTGCCCTGGATCTGCTGCAGCAAGGCCTGGGCCAGGCCGATGCCGGGGTCGGACAATTGCAAGGCGCTTTGCTCGTCGGACATGCTTTGCACGAGACGGGTCTGGTCGCTGTCGAGCAGGCCCTTCATGCCGGATGCCTGCCTGGCCTGCTTGAGCAACTGCTGGATGAACATGGCCTCGAATTGCTGGGCAACCTGTTTTTGGTCTTTTTCCGAGGCGCTGGCTCCGTTCTTCACGGCCAGCCCCAATTGGTTCAAGCGCCCGAAATCGATGGCGGAACCAAGATTGGCGTCGGCTGGCCGGGGCGTGTAGTAAGTCATGGCGGTCAGTCCTTCTAGATGATTTCCAGATCGGCGCGCAAGGCGCCGGCGCTTTTCAGCGTCTGCAAAATGGAAAGCAGGTCTTGGGGCGTTGCGCCCAGGGCATTCAAGGCCTTGACCACGTCGGCCAGATTGGCGCTGGTCGTTACCCGTTTGACCGTGCCCTGGTCCGAGCGCATTTCGATCTGCGTGTTCTGCGTCACCACGGTCTGACCCTGGGTAAACGGCGTGTCGGGCTGGCTGACCTGCTGCTGGTTGTTGATGACCACCGACAGATTGCCGTAAGCCACCGCGGCCTCTTCGATCCTGACCGTGCGGTTCATGACCACCGAACCGGTGCGGGCATTGATGATGACCTTGGCGGTGGCCGGAGGCAGCTTGACCTCCACGTTTTCGACGCGGGACAGGAAGGCGGCCTGGTCGGCCGGATCGAGCGGGCCGCGCAACTGAATGACGCGTCCGTCCAGCGCCATGGCGGTATTGCCGCCCAGGGCCCGGTTCAACGCCACCACGACATTCTGGGTCACGCTGAAATCGGTGGTGTTCATTTCCAGGTTGATCATGCCGTCGCGCGCATAGGTCGTCGGCACATTGCGCTCGACGATGGCGCCGTTGGAAATGATGCCGCCGTTCAGTTGGTTGACCTGCACGCTGGAGCCGCCCGACTGGGCCCCCGCGCCGCCGACCAGCAGATTGCCCTGCGCCATGGCATAGACCTGGCCATTGGCGCCCTTGAGCGGCGTCATGAGCAAGGT
>JBEBXF010000334.1:0-4023 GCA_040391725.1 Eoetvoesiella caeni
GCGCCACTACAACGCGCTCGACCGCCGGCCTTCAAGGCTGGGCCAGGGTTGGACACTGGCCTACGATACGCGGCTGCATGTGTTCGCCGATCGCTGGCAAATCGTGCAGGCCGACGGCAGCCGCATCGTTTTTTCGGGCGCCGGCACAGCCCAGCGCTCGAACCGGCACGGCACGCTCAAGCGCAACGCCGCGCAATGGCTCTGGATCTGGCCCGATGGCCGCCAGCTTGCGTTCGACCGCCACGGCAGGCTGGCGCGGCTTGCCCTGGGGCCGCCTCTGGCATCGGCCATAACACTGCAACGCCACGACGAAGCCGGGCCGCTGCGAGACGCCATACGCACCATTACCGACAACAACGGCCATACGCTGGCGTTCCGCTACATCGTTCACCAGCAGCGCGCCTACCTGGATCGCGTCGCCACGCCGGCCGGCATCTTTCGCTACCACTACGAACCCGCCGATCCGGCATTGCCGGGTCCGCTGCGGCTGCGCGCCGTGACCCGGCCCGACGGCATGCAGCGCCGCTATTTGTACGAGGCGCCGCGTCAAAGCGGCAACCCCTTTCACCTGACCGGAATCGAAATCGTCTCGGCCGGCGGCAAGCCGGCGCTGAGGCTCAATACCTGGGCCTACGATCCGCAGGGCCGCGCCGTGCTGTCCATCCAGGGCGAGCCCGATTCCCGCGCCAACGAAATCCACATCGACTACGTCCGCGCGCCGGATGGCGAGCGCAGCGGGCTGACCATCGTGCGCGACGCCAGGAATCGCGAAACCCGTTTTCGCACGTCCATGCAGGGCGGCCGGTATGTCCTGCTCGAGGCCGGCGGAGCCGGCTGCCCGGGCTGCGCCGCGCCGGGCAGCGCGGGCCGCTACGATATCCACGGCAGGCTCATCCACATCAACGGCATGCCGATCCGCCGGTACGCCTCGGGCCAGATCCGCCAACTGGCCCCCGTGGCGCCAGGCTGGCCGGGACTGGCCCTGGACTACAACCAGGAAGGCCTGCGCACATCGTGGCGCTCGATGCCGACGGGAACCGAACGCACCGTCCACGATGCGCAGCGCCGGCCGCTGCGCCGGCTTTTCGGCAACGGCGGCCATTGGGATTACACCTACGACGCCACGGGCGGCCTTGCCTCAGTCACGGCCACGAACGCGCGCGGCACCGAAAAAATACCCCCACGCTGCGCTGCTACGCAGCTTGCTGCCCCCCAAGGGGGTGCTTTTTGCCTTGGGGCGGCCCAGCGGCAAAAAACATCCCTGTCCCGGCCGGAGGCCGGCGTACTGCGCATCGACCATCCCCACGAAACCGAAACCCGCCGCTACGACAGCCGCCAGCGCCTCGCGTCGCGCACCGTACAGCGGCCCACCCTCGATACCCCTCACCACGAGCGCTTCGAGTACGACGCGCAAAACCGCCTGACCCGGCATCATCTGCCCGAAGGCGGACAGCTCAGCTATCGGTGGGGCCCGCAACAACGCTTGCTGGGCATAACGTGGCACGACGGGCAAGGCCGGCGCCACGAAGTCATTCAAAGCCGCCTGTCGCAGCCCGGCTACCAATACGGCAACGGCCTGCGGCTGCACGCCACCTTGCATCAGGGCCAGGCCCGCCAGCTCGTTCTGCGCAATAAGCAAGGCAAGCTTTTATGGCTGCAACGCCAGGACTACGACCAGCACCATCGCGTCCGCCTCGAAACCCACTACACGCCGGCCGCCGCCCACACCGAAACCTGGAGCTACGCCTACGACGCCGCATCCCGCCTGGCCGGCGCGAAACGCGTCGCCCATCGCATTCAACCCGGCGGCAGGCCCGCGCCTGTTCCCGATCCGACGCCTGGCGCCGACAACGGTGACCGGGCTGATGCATCCGAATCGACGCACTGGTATGCCTGGAACGACGACGGCTCGCTGGCCGCCCGGCGCACCGGCCAGGCCACCTACAAGCCCAGGGCGGACTACGACGGCAGCGGGCTGCCCAAGACGCTGGACGGCCTCGTCACGCATTACGGCCCGAACCGCCGCCTGGCCGCCGTCGAACAGGACGGCGCCATTCTGGCCAGCCATGCCCACAACGCCTTCGGCCACCGCGTCCACAAGCGCACGCCCGCCGAACTGACCGACTATTTCTACGTCGAGGGCAAGCTCGCGGCCGAAGCGCGCCGGCCAGTCAACGACAAGGCTGCCGCCCGCATTACCCGCCGCTACATCTACGCCCACCACGTTCCGGTGGGGCTGGTGCTGTACACCCCGCAGGCGCCGCAGGGCACGCTGTACGCCATCCATGCCGACCTGCTCGGCGCGCCCCGCCTGCTGACCGATCAAAAGCAGGCGGTACGCTGGTTCGCCCGCTACAGCCCCACCGGCCAGGCCGAACGCCTGGGCGGCGGCATGACGCTGGATCTGCGGCTGCCCGGCCAGGTCTTCGACACCGAAACCGGCTGGCACGACAACCTGCTGCGCACCTATCTGCCGGACTCGGGGCACTACCTCGAACCCGACCCGCTGGGCCCCGCGCCGGGCGGCCAGGCCCGCGGCTATGCCAATCAACAGCCGCGCCGCTACGTCGACCCGCTGGGCCTGCTGCTGTTCGCCTTCGACGGCACCCGCAACACCCCGCAATCGCAAACCAATGTCTGGAAAATGAGCCAGCGCTACCTGGACGGCCAGGTGTTCTATCACGCCGGGCCGGGCAACGCCTCCGCCTCGTACCCGGACTGGGACAGCATTACGGCCTACACCGCCTCGCGCATCCTGGACGCGCAATGGATCAACCTGCTTGCCGCCCTGGGCGGCTCCCCCTTCGATCCGGCCCAGACCATACCCATAGACATCATCGGCTTTTCCCGCGGAGCCGGCCTGGCCCGCCATTTCGGCAATCTTGTCGACGACCACGTCGCCAACGGGCTTTTTTCGTACCAGGATGAACAACTCGGCCTGGTCACGGCCTGCGTCGACCTGCGTTTCATGGGACTGTTCGACACGGTGGCGCAGTTCGGGCTGGGCGGCGTCCGAAACTCCGATTACGACCTCGGCATTGCGCCGTCATGGGGCTGGGTGGCCCATGCCGTGGCGCTGCAAGAGCACCGCCGCTACTTTCCATTGAGCTCCGTGCAGGGGAGCGAGGGGCTGAACACCATCGAAGCGCCGTTCATCGGCGCCCACGCCGATATTGGCGGCGGCGCCTCCCATACCCAGGAGGGCGCCGCGCCCGGCAGCCCGGAAGGCGACCTGTCCGACGTCGCTCTGAACTGGATGCTGTGGCAGGCCCGCTCCATGGCCTTGCGGTTCGACGCCGGCCCCGCCGAGCAAAGCGAAATCACCCACCCGGTCATCCACGACCAGCGCACCACCGGCACGCGGCCGCAAGGCGGCGACCGCCGCATCGACGCCGCCGACGGCACCTTGCTGCACGACAACCAGGCCGAACATCCACGCCTGGGCCGAAATCAACGCCTGGCCACCGAAGCCCTGATCGACCGCCACGAAGGCTGGCAAGTCAGCACCTCCAACGAAGTCGGCGTCGTCGACATGGCCGGCTATGCACTGTGGCTGCGAAACGAGCTGGGCTGGCACGATCTGCCGGCTTAGGGCCTCCCATGTACGCTTTGGTAACAAAACCCGCCCGGAGGGCAAAAAGCGCGCCGCCAAAGAAATCACGCTATCATTTACATCTTTGCGGCCGTACCAGCAGGGCGGCACAGGCCCACGGCCGGGCGTTTCCCACCCGGCCCGCGCACGCCGCGCTCATTACCTTATTTGACTGTCTTATGCTTTCTGGGCAACAACAAAAACTCATCTCGATCATCAGCGCCGCGGTAGCGCAAGCCGCTCCCGAAGCCACGCCCACCATCCTGCTCGAACGGCCCAAGGTCGCCGCGCACGGCGATATCGCCACCAATGTGGCCATGCAGCTGGCCAAACAGGCCAAGCGCAATCCGCGCGAACTGGCACAGCAAATCGTCGACGCCGTCATGGCCCACCCCGAAGCCGCCCAGCTCGTCGCCTCCGCCGAAATCGCG
>JBEBXF010000335.1:0-4008 GCA_040391725.1 Eoetvoesiella caeni
TGGCGTCTTCCAGGCCTTCGTCCATGGCCGAGGTGGCTTCGTCCAGGAAGGCGGCCGCGGGGGCGGCCAGCAACAGGCGCCCGAACGCCAGCCTTTGCTGTTCGCCCAGCGAGAGTATGCGGCCCCAGTCGGCGACCTCGTCCAGGCGATCCGCCAGATGCCCCAGTTGCACCTGCCGCAGGACGTCGCGGGCGCGCTGGTCGTCGGGTTCGCTCACGGGAACCGGAGCGAGGCCGGCGGAGTGCAGCATGCTGTCCAGGTTGGTGGGGGCGCCGTGGCCGGCCTGCTGCGATGTGTCAGTCGCCAGCCGCACATAGTCGGTGTCGTCCGGCAATTGTTGCGGGTAATACAGGGCGTCGCGCAGGCTGCCCAGCGGAATGTACGGCTTTTGTGAAAGGAATAGCGCGCTGGCGCCGGGCCGTATGATTTGCCCTTCGCAATACGGCCATAGGCCGGCGATGGCGCGCAGCAGGGTGGTTTTTCCGGCGCCCGACGGGCCCCGAACCAGCACGGGTTCGGTTTCCTCGACTTCCAGGTTCAGGCCGTCGATAAGCGTCTGGCCGCTGGGCGTGCGCACCGTCAGGCCTTCCAGGGCCAGGCGCCGCCCTTGTTCGCTGACCTTGGGTTCGGGCAGGTGCTTGGCGTGTTCGATGGCTTTGGTAAAGCCGGTCAGCCGGTCCAGCGTGGCGCGGTACGAAGCGAACTCGTCGTAGGCATTGCGAAAGAACGAAAGATTGTCTTGCAGGCGGCCGAAGGCTTGCGCGGTCTGCATCAGGTCTCCCAGGCTTATCTGCTTGGAAAAAAAGCGCTGCGCCTGGATGAGGAACGGGAAGACCACGGCAGTCTGGGTCACGACGAAGTTGAAGCCCAGGAATTTCAATGACCGGTACACAATGGCCCAGGCGTTGCCGATGACCTGGCCGAACCGGCTGCGCAGCAGGGCTCCTTCGACTTTTTCACCGGTATAGAACGCAATGCTTTCGGCGTATTCGCGCACGCGCACCAGCGCATAACGGTAGTTGGCGTTGAACCGTTCGTTAAGAAAGTTCAGCGCAATAAGCGGCCGCCCGATTCCGATGGCGAAGACCGTGGCCACGACCACGTACAAGAACACCAGGAACACCATGGCGCGCGGGACATCCACGCCGAAGACGGCCAGCGGCCCTGAAAGCCCCCACAGGATGGCGGTGAAGGCAATGGTCGAAACCAGGGCGTTGACGACACCCATGGACAAGGCGAGCGACGACTGGACGAAGGTGGCCACGTCCTGCTGGATACGTTGGTCGGGGTTGTCGATGGGCTGCTCCAGAAACTGGCTGCGGTAGTAGGCGCGGTTGTCCAGCCAGCTTGCCAGCATTTGCTCGTTCAGCCATACCCGCCAGTGTATGGTGAAGGCCTGCTGCACGTAGAAGTCGAACAGGGAACGGATGACGTGTATGGTTGCCAGAATGGCGAACAGCCACATGGCGGCCCAGAACGCGGCGACGTCCAGTTTTTGCAGGGCGGTGTACATGCTGTTGTACCAATTGGAAAACAGCACGTCCAGGCGCACCGCGCACAGGGTCAGGAACAGAATGAGCGCCAGGGCCAGGATGGGCCGCCAACTGCGCTTGGGCGAGAAGTAGCCGCCGGTGATTTTCCAGAAGTGGCCGCCCCACACCGTAAACCGGGCCAGCCCCCAGGCGGTAAGACCAAACAGTACTCCAGTAACGACATAGGCTTTGAGTATCCATATGCCGCTGCTGGCCAGCTCGTGATTCCAGTTCATGGGTGTTCCAAAAAATTAAGGACAAGCGTGCAGGACGGCCGCATTAGTTCCATGGCTCCTGATAAGGGACGTATTTTGGGTGAAATGGTTCAACGCGTAAAGTTGATGCCCAGCCGCATTGAGCCCGAAGAGGCGAAGTGAGGGGCGCCGGCGTTGCCGGGATCGCCGCGTCTGTTCTGGGTCGCTTGCGCCGGTGCAACTTGTGCGGGGCGGCCGCCTACAGCGATAATGGGCCGTATTCCAGCCTGACCATGTTTTTCTTATTCTTCAAGGAACCTTAATGCCATTCGTTACCATCACGGCCACCCCGGGGCTGTCGGCCGACCAAAAAAAGCAGTTGCTGCTGCGCTCAAGCGAAACCGTCGTGCAAGCGCTGAGCGCTCCCCAGCATAGTGTGCGCATTGTTTTGCATGAACTGCCCGAAGGGCATTATTTGAATGGCGGCGAGTTCGGCTCGCCCACCATCATGTATGAAGTCGACATGATCGCCGGGCGCACCGAAGAGCAAAAAGCCGCGCTGATCGCTGCATTGGGGCCTGCCGCGCATGAAGTGACCGGCGTGCCGGTGGCCGAAGTCCGCGCCCGCATCACCGATTTTCCCAATACCAATATGGGCATGGCCAACGGCATCACCGCCAAGCAGGCAGGGCGCTAGGCCGGCCAGGACATACGCCCGGGTTCGATTGGAACCCGTTCGCGGCGCAGCCAGCCAGAACCACAATCGCAGCCAGCCGGAACCGTGGCCAAAACCACAATCATAGCCGTGTGACGGCTGGCGCAGTTGCCATCGCTATTCCCCTTGCCGCCGCCGGAAATGGCGGCGGCCCCGATCATATACGTTGCCGGAAACTGCGGCGCCGGCCGCAACAGGGGGGGCGTTTTTGTCGTCCAAATCCAGTTTGAGGAACTGCGGAGGCATCTCCAGGATTGCTGGCCGTGACGTAAATGTTACGCGGCCATGGTTCATCGTCTGTTCGGCATCTTCGATCGCCGCCGTTGATTGCTTGAACCTTGAAATTTCCTTGATCCTTGAAATATAAAAATATTTTCTAATTTTGTTCAGTGTCCTCAAGTTTCAATCGGGGATAACCATTAGAAATATAAAGATACACCTAAATCAAAACGTATCAAGACTGTGATCAAATGATAATGCATTCATATATATATGAATTTTCATTGTTCACCACGATTTGTCACGGTCTTGTGTGGCTCTGCGGGGATGAGACGATTTTGCAGAAAAAGCACTTGTATAAAAAGGGAGCAGCATGAATACAGCAGCGAGCAAGCGGTTGGCGGTGTTGAGGGCTACCGCGCTGACGGTGGCATTGATGGGGGTGTATGGGATGGCTGCGGCGGAAACCTACATGTGGACTAAAGTGGTCAGCGATGGGAGCACGCAGACGTTCAGCGACGACTCTTTCGAGCCGACTGCTGGGAAGAATCAGCGTGGTGTTCTCTCGACAGGTGGCTCAACCGTAATCTTGAACAATGACACCGTTACAACAGATGCGGATGGTCTCTGGGGCGCTCATGGCGTAGAAGCGTATGGCAACGGCAGCACATTGAACGTTGTCGGAGGCACCATCACCACCACAGGGCAATACAGCAACGGTATCCAAGCAGAACAAGGCGGTGTCGTCAACGGGCAGAATGCTGTCATAAGCGTTGATGGGGGCAGCAGCTACACGTTTGGCGTGGAAGCTGGCGATGGCGGAGCAGTGAATCTTAACGGCGGCAGCATTGATGTGAACGGTGTCGTTGCCGCCGGCGCGCGCGCCTATACGGGTTCTGGAAAAACCGAGCAGGGTAAGGTTACTCTGGATGGCACGGCCATCAACGTTAGCGGAACATCGTCCATAGGCCTGATGGCCGGGGACACCGATAATGGCCCTGGTACTGGTACTGCCGGCGAAATCACATATACGAATGGCACTGTTACCGCCACGGGTTCGGGCGCCCTGGGTGCCAGGGTGATGTACGGCAGCACCTTGAATCTGGCAAACGCCACGCTCGACTCGCAAAATGGCCAGGGTCTTGTCGTAGACGGCTCGGGTTCGACCGCGGTCGTCAGCAATAGCGCCATCAAGGTTCATGAAGGCGGCACAGGCAATAATGACCAGCGTTGGGGCGTCATAGCCACCGATCACGCGGCGGTAACCATGACCGGCGGTTCCGTGGAAGCCACAGGCGCAGCGTACTCTCGAGGTGTTCTGGCGAAGACCGGGGCATCCATCAGCACG
>JBEBXF010000336.1:0-3996 GCA_040391725.1 Eoetvoesiella caeni
CACCACAGGCGTTCTCCGCGGGAATAGTCGGGCGTGGTTTCGTCGGAAAGCTTTTCGGAGCCGAATTCGAAAAAGCCGACGTCGTTCTGGTAGGAAAAAGGAATGTCGAGCCCGTCGATCCAGTCCATGGGATGGTCGGTGATGTTCTGGTGGCCGTGGAAGTGCCAGCCCGGGGTGAGCAGGAAGTCGCCGCGGCTCATGCGCACGGGGTCGCCGTTGACCACGGTCCAGACGCCCTCGCCTTCGACCACGAAGCGGAAGGCGTTTTGCGAGTGGCGGTGTTCGGGCGCGGTTTCCTTGGGGCCAAGATACTGGATGGCGGCCCACAAGGTGGGGCTGATGTAGGGGCGTCCGCCCAGGCCGGGGTTGGCAAGCCCGATGGCGCGGCGTTCGCCGCCGCGGCCCACGGGAACGAGGTTGCCCGAACGTTGCGCCAGCGGATACAGCTGCGACCATTTCCAGACATGCGGCACGGCTTCGGGCGCGGGGTGGCGGGGCATGAGGGTGCCCAACTGGGTCCACAGGGGCATCAGGTGCAGCGACTCGAAATCCGCGTACAGCTTGCGCAGCTCCGGGGTGTCGTCCGGCGCCATGGCGTTGTGGGCGGGCTTTTGGTCGATGGTTGGGGTGTCGGCGGTCATGGGCGATTTCCTTGTTGGCGGTGACTCTGGCAAGCTCCGGCTCAGGGTCAGGTATGAACATGGGTTGATTTTAGCGCCGTTGCCGCGCCGAGACCGTGTGCCGGTCGCGGGAGCATGCGATGGCGGCGCCTTGGCGGTGGAGCCAGGGCCATGTCGCCGTCAGCGCAGTTGCCCGGCTTCGCGGATGAGGGCGTTGGCGAACGCCTCGGCGGCGGGCGTCAGCGGCAGGCCTTCGCGGCGGATCATGCAGATTCTCGGCGCGCTGATATTTTCCCGCACGCGTATTTCGCTCAGCGCATGCGACGTCAGCGGGGAGCCGGCCCATTGCTCGGGCAGAAAGGCCAGCAGGTCGCTGCTTGAAAGCAGGGAAACCAGGGCAAGCAGCGATTCGCATTTCACGTCGGCGCGGGGTATGGGCAGGCCGTTGTTCCGGAACTGTTGTTCGAATTCGGTGGCTCGGGGGCCGGCGGCGCCCGTCAGTATCCATTCGGCGCCGACGAGATCGGCCAGGGAGCTGGCGCCGCAAAGCGGGTGGTTGCGCCGGCCGACCACGGTTTGGGTTCCTGTGAAGACAGGCTCGATGTTGAATTCCTTGCTGAGCGACTGCGAGGGGAACGGGCCCATTGCAAAGTCCAGCGTGCCGTCGCGCAGGCCGGGCAGCATCAGGGGAAACTGCCCATCCACGATGCGCACCTGGGCTTCGGGATAGCGCCGCCTGAATGTCTTGAGCGCGTTGGACAGAAACAGCATCGACGGCGTCCCCGACAGGGCCATGGCGACATGCCCGCCTTTTCCGTCCAGCAATTGTTCCAGCTCGTCCTTGCCGCGATTCAGCTCGTTGGTGGCAAGTTCCGCGCGGGCGAGGAAGCGTTTTCCGAAAGCATTCAGGACCGTGCCCCGCGCGGTACGTTCGAACAGCGGAGTGCCAAGCATTTTTTCCAATTGGCGGATGCTTTTGGTCAGGGCCGGCTGGGCGGCGTTCAGATCGCGGGCCGCCTGGTGGATGCTGCCCGATCGGGCGACGGCAATGAAATCGCGGAGTTGGTGAAGTTTCATAAAGGGATGCCTATCAGGAATCTATGAATATAAATTGCCATCTTTTGAATATCTATTAAATCACGTAAATTTTCCGCATGCGCCCCATGCGGCGATTTATTCCATACAGGAGAATTCATGTCATCGAGTTCAAAAGCCCGCCCCTTGCCTCCCGACGGGGCCACTGTCCTGATCGTCGGCGCGGGCCCCGTAGGCCTGGGCCTCGCCATCGAACTGGGATCCCACGGGATCGATTGCGTGGTCGTCGAGCAGAACGATCGGGTGGGCTACAACCCCAGGGCCAAGCTTACCAACGTGCGCTCCATGGAGCTGATGCGTCGGTGGGGGATAGCGGATCGGCTTAGAAATGCATCACCAATGCCCAAGGGTTATCCCTCGGATGTGGTGTTCGCCACCCACTTGAACGGCCCTCTCCTGGCCCGCTTCGAAAATGCCTTCTACACGAAATGCGATGGCTGCGAGTGGTATTCGGAATCGGCGGCCTGGCTGCCGCAGTACACCCTGGAGCAGGTGCTGCTGGAGCGCGCCCTGGAGCTGCCCAGCGTGTCGATTTGCTTCAGCACCCGGCTCGAGTCGTTCTCCGATGACGGCCGCGAGGTCGCCGCGGTGGTCACGGATCTTGCAACCTCGGCCAGGCGCACCGTGCGCGGGCGCTATCTGGTCGGCGCCGACGGCGGACGCAGCCGCGTGCGAGAGCTCCTGAACATAGGCATGAGCGGCCTGGGCGCCATCTCGCCGAACTTCAATGTGCTGTTCCGCGCGCCGGCCCTGGCATCGATGCACGACAAGGGGCTGGCGGTTCAGTACTGGATGGTGAATTCCACGGTTCCCTCATTGATGGGCCCCATGGATGAAGACGGCCTTTGGTACCTGATTGCAACCCGAATCGGAAAGGGCGTGGACCCCGCCACCATCGATGCCAAAGAGCTCGTCCGGATGGCCACCGGCCTGGATTTCGACATGGAGATCATCAGCCGGGATCCCTGGGTGGCGCATCGCCTGATCGCGGATCGCTACCGGGTCGGGAACGTATTGCTTGCTGGGGATGCCTGCCACTTGCACCCGCCGTTCGGCGGCTTCGGCATGAACATGGGCCTGGGCGACGCCGTGGATCTGGGCTGGAAGCTGGCCGGCGCCATACAGGGCTGGGGCGGCGAGGGCCTGCTGGACAGCTATGAAACCGAACGCAAGCCTGTGCACGAGCGCGTCATGGACGAAGCCGTGACGAATTATTCCCTGGTCGGCAACCAGCTCGTCAACGAGAACATCGAACGCGACGATGCGGTGGGCGAAACCGCGCGCGCCGAACTGGGGCAGACCATCTTGTCGTCGAAGCTGCGCGAGTTCCGCAATCTTGGCTTGATACTCGGATACCAGTACAAGAACTCGCCGCTGATTGCCGAAGAAGCCGGCGAAGCGCCCGCCGAAACGGTGACGGAATATTATCCATCCGCCTATCCGGGCCGCCTTGCGCCGCATTTCCGGCTCGATGACGGCAGCTCCGTCTACGACCATTTCGGCCCGGGCTACACCTTGCTTACGGAGCAGGACGGGGATTCCGCCGATTGCGCGGCGCTGCGGGAAGCCGCGCAGGGGGCGGGTGTCCCCTTGGCGATCGTCCATGTATCGGGAACGAGGTTCCGCGAGCTTTATGGCTGCGGGCATGCGCTGGTGCGGCCGGATCAGCATATTGCCTGGCGCGGGCAGACGCTGCCGTCGGATGCCGCGGCCCTGCTCGATCGGGTTCGGGGGTACAGCCGGCAGCCGGCCTAGCTGCGGGTTGATGGAGGGGGCCGGCGCGTGGGCGAAGCCCTATGTTCCGCGCTGGCCGGAACGGTTTTTTTGGAGACAACACATGACGCAAAAAATAAATGTGCGCGCCGAGATCGAAAGCGCGCCGATAGGGAAATTCCATTGGTTCTTCGGGGTCTTGCTCGGTATCGTGATGTTTTTCGACGGGTACGACTTGTTCAACGCCGCCTACGTCATCCCGCTGGTCAGGACGACCTGGCAACCGTCTTCGTCCATGATAGGCATCATGCTGTCCAGCGGGATCGCCGGGCTGACCATCGGCTCCGTGCTGCAGGGGCTGCTGGCGGATCGGATCGGCCGCCGCCGCGTCATGCTGATCGCCCTGTGGGTATTGACGGCGTCGAACGCCCTTCTTGCCTTCGCGGTCGATTCCCCGGTGTCCTTTACCGTGTGCAGGCTGATCCTGGGCATGTCGCTGGGGATGATCACGCCGCTGGTGATTACCTACATCAATGAGCTGGCGCCGAAAAAAGTCGCCAATATCTAC
>JBEBXF010000337.1:0-3964 GCA_040391725.1 Eoetvoesiella caeni
CGGCGACTTCATGGTGGTGCACTTCGACCGGCACGCCCTGCTGTTCGAGCAACAGGCACATTTCGGAACGCATGTCCTGGAAGGAATCGACTGGGGGCACAGGCACGTAGCCGCCCTTGACGCCGGGACGGTGGCCCAGATTGCCGCCATCCAGCTCGAGGCCGCGCGACCACGAGGCTTCTTCGGATTTGATCTTGACGAAGCAGCCCGACGCGTCGTCGTTCCAGGTAATGCCGTCGAAAACGAAGAACTCGGGTTCGGGGCCGAAGTAGGCGGTGTCGCCCAGCCCGCTGGATTTCAGATAGGCCTCGGCGCGTTTCGCCAGAGAGCGCGGATCGCGGTCGTAGCCCTTGAGGTCCGACGGCTCGACGACGTCGCAGGTGAGAATCAGCGTGGTTTCCTCGCGGAACGGATCCAGGCGCGCGGAGGCGGGATCGGGGATCAGCACCATGTCCGACGCCTCGATGCCCTTCCAGCCGGCAATCGACGACCCGTCGAAAGCCTGCCCGGACTCGAGCTTGTCTTCGTCCACCGTATGGCCCGGCACCGTCATGTGGTGTTCGCGGCCCAGTGTATCGGTAAAGCGGAAGTCGACGAATGCGACTTCGCGGTCTGCAATTAGCTTAACAACGTCTTCGGGGGTGGACATAAAAACTCCTGAACAATGAAATATCGAACATTGGTATTGCTGCTTGAATGACACTAAAGCAATAACCGTGCCAACTTGAAATGCAGGATATCGGCGCGACACGGCGATACAAAGGCAAAACGGCTGCTCGAAATCGGTGCAACGCCCCATTATGGGGCAAAACGTGGTGCGAGAGCAGCAAAAAAGGTAGTCAAGGCAGAAATTCCGCCAGCAAATCGTTCAAAAACCGCCATCCCAGCGGGCTGGCCTGCAGCCGCGCCGGATCCGCCAGCAGCAGTCCCTTGGATACGGCCGCATCGATGGCGGGCATGATGGCCGCCAGCGAGAGCCCGGTGCGCTCGGTGAAACTGCTGGAGGCCACGCCCCGCTGCAGGCGCAGCGCATTGAGCATGAATTCGAAAGGCAGTTCGTCCGGCAGGACTTGCCGGTCTTCCGCCAGGTGGCCGCCGTTCATGTGCAGCGCTTTTTCCATCCAGCTTGTGGGGTTCTTCAGCCTGGCCTGGCGGACGATTCTGTCGTGGAACGACAATTTGCCGTGCGCACCGGGGCCGATGCCCAGGTAATCGCCAAACTCCCAATAATTGAGATTGTGGCGGCAGCGCCCGCCCTTCCTGGCATAGGCGGAAACCTCGTAGCGCTCCCAGCCGCCCTGCGCCGCCAGTTTCGCGACTTCGTCCTGCATGGCCGCGCTCGTGTCGTCGTCCGGCACCGCGGGCGGAAACTTGGCGAATACGGTGTTGGGCTCCAGGGTCAGGTGATACAGCGACAAGTGCTCGGTCTGGAAGGACATGGCCTGGCGCAGGTCGGCGGCGCATTCCTCCATGGTCTGGCCGGGCAAGGCGAACATGATGTCCAGGTTGACCCGCTCGACGCAGTTCTGCGCGGTTTCGATGGCGACGCGAGCCTGCCTGGCGTCGTGGATGCGGCCCAGGGCCCGCAGCGCGTCATCGTTGAAGCTTTGTATGCCAAGCGAAAAACGGTTGACGCCGCTGCGCGCGTATTCCCGGAAGCGCGCGGCCTCCACCGTTCCGGGATTGGCTTCCATGGTGATTTCGGCCTGCGGCCAAAGATTCAGGTAGGCGCGGAACATGGCCAGCATCTGGTCGATGGCGGCGGCGGACAGCAGGCTGGGGGTGCCGCCGCCGATGAAGATGGAAACGACCTGCCGCCCCCATATCGACGGCAAGGCCTGCTCCAGGTCGGCGCGCAAGGCCGCCAGATACTGCTCTTCAGGCACCGTGCCGCCCGCCTCGTGCGAGTTGAAATCGCAGTAGGGGCATTTGCGCACGCACCAGGGTACGTGCACGTACAGCGATAAAGGCGGCAGGCTGGTCAGCACGGATAACCCGGCGCCGGCCGCGCCGCTTTTGCGCTGGATTTTTTCTTCCGGAACTATGGAGAAAACGGGGCGCACCATTCAGGCACCGCTTTGCTCGCGCAAGGCCTGCAGCAGTTTTTTCAGGGCCTGGGCCCGGTGGCTGATGCTGTTTTTGACGGAGGGTTCCAGCTCGGCGACGGTTTGCCCCAGTTCGGGCAGATGAAAATGCGGGTCGTAGCCGAAACCGTGCGCGCCGCGCGGCGCATCGACAATTTCCCCTTTCCAGATTCCTTCGGCGATGATGGGGCGGGGATCGTCGACGCTGCGCACATAAACCAGCACGGCAATGTAGCTGGCCCGCCGGTCGGCGATTCCAGCCAGTCTGCTGACCAGCAGGAGGTTATTGGCGGAATCCGATTTTTCTCCGCCATTGTTCATGGCCGCGTAGCGCGCCGAATAGACCCCGGGCGCGCCGCCCAGCGCATCGACGCACAAGCCCGAGTCGTCCGCCAGGGCGGGCAGCCCGGTGGCGGCGCTTGCATGACGCGCCTTGGTCAACGCGTTTTCCACGAAGGTGGCATAAGGCTCTTCCGCCTCGGAAACCCCCAACTCCCCTTGCGGCACCATATTCATTCCCACCGAAGACAAAATGGCGGAAAACTCTTTTAGCTTGCCCTGGTTGTTCGAGGCCAGGACGACTTTGCTGGTATTCATGGGACTGGGACGGAAAGTAAGGAGAATGGGCAACAGCGCCGGGTTCCAGTTTAACCGACGCTGCGCAAGGCCTGGTTCTGCGCCTGGATCAACTGGCCGATTCCGGCATGGGCCAGATCCAGCAAGGTATTCAGGGAACCGCGGTCGAAGGTATCGCCTTCGGCCGTGCCTTGCACTTCGACGAAGCCGCCCGATCCCGTCATGACGATATTCATGTCCGAATCGCAGTCCGAGTCTTCCGGATAATCCAGATCCAGCACGGCCTGGCCGCCGACCATGCCGACCGAAACCGCCGCTACGTTGTCCTTGATGGGATTGCCCGCAAGCTCCCCTTGCGCCGCCAGCTTGCGCATGGCCAGGGCCGCCGCCACCCAGGCGCCGGTAATGCTGGCGCAGCGCGTCCCGCCATCGGCCTGCAGAACGTCGCAGTCCAGATGCAAAGTACGTTCACCCAGGGCTTGAAGGTCGAATACCGCCCTGAGGCTGCGTCCGATCAGGCGCTGGATTTCCTGGGTGCGGCCGCTTTGCTTGCCGCGCGCCGCTTCGCGATCGGAGCGGGTATGCGTGGAGCGCGGCAGCATGCCGTACTCGGCCGTCACCCACCCCTGCCCTTTGCCCTTCAGGAATGGAGGAACCTTGTCCAGCACGCTGGCATTGCACAGCACGTGCGTGTCGCCGGCCTTGATGAGCACCGAGCCTTCGGCGTGGCGGGTATAGCCGGTTTCGATGGAAAGCGGCCGCAATTGGGTGGCTGTGCGTCCCGATGGGCGCTGAGTGCTGGGGGTCGGCAAGAACTGCTCCTTGGTGGTCGTGAAGCCGCCCGGGCGACACGGGATCAATGGATGCGCGCCCCATCGGGCAAAACGCCAAGGGCACGCGGACGTCAATATGGGCAATAATAGAGAAATTGTAGACACATTGCGCAGGACACACTTTTCCATGATTCGTAGCATGACCGCATTCGGCGCCGCCCGCGCCGAGTCTCCCGAGGGAACGCTGAGCCTCGAATTCCGCAGCGTCAACAGCCGGTTTCTGGACATCAACTTCCGGCTCCCCGACGATTTGCGCATGCTTGAAGGCATGATCCGCGAAAAACTCGGCCAGGCCCTGGCCCGAGGCAAGGTCGACATCCGCGTCAATTACTCGCGGGCCAAGGCCGACAACGTCAAAACCCTGGATCCCGCCTATGTGGCGGCCGTCGCCGAACAGCTCGGCCTCGCCCGCAAGCTCATTCCCGACGTCGCGGCTCCGCAGCTTGGCGACCTGCTCAAAGGTTCGGGCTC
>JBEBXF010000338.1:0-3959 GCA_040391725.1 Eoetvoesiella caeni
GCTGGCGCTGATGGGTTCGTGGGCGTGCTGGGCCATGTATTCTTCGGCCAGGCGCACGAAATGCGGCGCCGGCGCGCTGGGTTGGCGCAGTGCGCCATTCTGGTTGTGCGCGAGCGTATCGAGCACCGCCGCCATGAGCGTGCTTTCGAGCTGGGCGGCGACCAATGGGTGGTCGAGCAGGGCGCCGTCGGACGCTTCCTGCATGAGCCAATGGACGTACCGGTACAGGGCCTGGCCTTGCGGGGTGTCCAGGGGGATGCCCGGCAGGAATTTCAGACTGCCCTTCAGGGCCGCCCCCGAGAGCTGGACGAATTCGCGTTCCAGGGCCTGGCGGTCGAGTCGGATGAACAGTTTTTCGGTGTTTTTGCCATGCCGCATGCGAAAGTCGACGGCCGGGCTGACGATGGTGGCCAGATTGGACGTGGATTCGACCGGCTGCCCCTCGGCGAAAATGGTTTCCCCGCCTTGCAAGGGAAACTGCAGCAGGAAGAAATTGTCGAGGCTGCCCGGGTCGATGTCGACGGCGGCGCCGTAGCTCATGCGGCCATAGCCGGCGCGCGGCCCGGGCCGGAAATACATTTGCGTGCTTAAATGCTGGGATTTTCCGACGACGCTCAAGCGGTGCTCGCAAAAGACGCTGGCAACCTGGCCGCGGACTTCGTCCAGGTCGCTGGAGGCAATGACGGGGTAGCGCTCGAACAGGCGACTGCGGGAAGCGGCGAGGACTGATCGCGACAAGGCAGCTCCAGAGAAGGCCGGCATGTGTGGCGCGGACAACCGCCCGCGCCAGGCTCGATACGGCAACATATTGATGGTAAAGAGTTTATACCTAAAACCCCAATTCGGCTGCCAGGGTTTTCCTGGGCTGCGGGCAGGCCTGCTACAGGCTGAAGCCGCCGTACCGGCCCCGCCAGTACGAGAGCGGCCCGTTTTCCTGCCCTTGCGTATGGGCGCACAACACCGCGCCCACGATCAGGGCATGCGTGCGATGGATAAGTATGTCCTCGACCTTGCATGAAAAGGTGGCCAGGGCTTGCGGCAGCAGCCACACTCCGTGCCGGTCGCGCTGCCAGGGTGATCCTTCGTAGCGCTGTTCTCCCCGGATGCCCCCCTTGCCCGAGAAGCGTTCGGCCACCGGCTGGAGTTCGGCGCTCAATACATTGACGCCGAAATAACCGGTTTCCTTGATGAAGGGCCAGGACGAGGAGTTCTGGTTGACCGAAACCAGCAGTTCGGGGGGATCCAGGGACAAGGAAATCACCGAGGTGACGGTCAGGCCGGTGCGCTCGTCGCCGCGGGAAGCCGTGATGACGCTGACGCCGCCCGCCAGTTCACGCATCGCGCTGCGGAACGCCTGGGGCTCGCCGGGAGAGGCCGCGCAGGTATCGGCCGCGGCCTGGGGTTTTTTGGGTAGGCGAAGCAAAACCATGATAGTTACCTTATGCCGCGAGCTTCAAGAATGGGCAGGACGTTGTCGCGGAAGTAGGGGAACTCTTCGGCATAATCGAAGAACGACAGCGTGGTTCCCGCAAAGCCGGCCTGGTGCAGCGAGCAGATTCCATCGGCCACTTGTTCGGGCGTGCCGACCAGCGGGAAGCCGCCGTGGCCGGCGGCGAAGCGCTCGCGGATCAGCGCCAGCAGGTCGTGGGGGAAGGACTGTGCGTGCGCGAACTGCAGCTTGATCAGGTTGTCCACCGCCGCCCAGTCGGCGTTGTCCTGCAGCTTTTGCCAGTCGGCCTTGGCCTCGGCCTCGGTGGGCCGGCAAATGACGTGGCTGAAGGTCAGCACGTTCACGTTGCGCTGGTTCGTTTTGCCCAGTTGAATGAGCTCGGCGACTTCCTGCTTCGAGCGGCTCAGGTCGATGGCGGGGGTGAACAGGAAGTCGGCGTTGCGGCTTGCGAATTCCCGGCCCTGGCCGGATCCGGCGGCATTGAAAATGGGGGGCTGGAACTCGGGCTTGGGGTTGCCGTAGGTGTGCTTGAGATGGAAGTACTTGCCGTCCCAGTCGAAGGGGCCGTCGTGCGTCCACAGCTTCTTGACGATATCGAACCATTCCTGGGCGTAGCCGTAGCGTGTTTCGTGGTCGTCGGGCAGCGTCAGGCCCAGTGCTTCGTACTCGGGCTTGTTCCAGCCGGCCACGATGTTCAGGCCTACGCGTTCGGTGCCGCCGACTTGCGCCATGGTGGCGATTTGCTTGGCGACCACGACGGGATGGTTGGCCACGGTGTGGACGGTGGCGAACACGGTGATATTCTTGGTGTTGGCCAGCAGGGCGGTGGCCCAGGTGACGGTTTCAAGTACATAGCCATGGAAGTCCGTTTCGCCGCCGTAGCCGATCCAGCGCGCAATGGGCAGCATGAAATCGATGCCCGCTTCATCCAGCATTTTTCCCAGGCGCAAATTGTGCGGCCAGTCGGCTTTCCAGCGGCCGGGCAGCTTGGATACGGTCATCCCGCCAGAGCAATTGCTGGAAAACGTGCCCAGCAGGAAGCGGTTTTGGGTGAGGAAGGGGTGGGTGGCCATGCTGTGTCATCTCCTGGTTGTCCGGGCCGGCCGGCCCGTCTTGGCTTGGCGTCGTATTGCGCCTTTGGAGATACATTACGGGCGGGAGCGGGGCGCCGGCTATCAGTTCTGCGCAAGCCTTATCTTTTGCGTGCATATATTTGCGCTGTTTGCTTTATCATCGATAGTCACGGGGCGTGCAGCGGCTCCGGGGTCAAGAAATCAGGAGTTTTCCGCATCATGTCCAGCAGTACCGCCGTTGAAAATTGTGTATCCGACGCCGTGGCGCTTGTCGACCAGGCCATTGAAGGTCGCCAGTCCATCCGGGCCTATACCGGCGAGCCCGTTGCCCGCGGCCTGATCGAAGAAATACTGGACGTGGCCAGCCGCGCGCCATCCGGCGCCAATATCCAGCCCTGGAAGGCCTATGTGCTGCAGGGGCGAAGCAAGGACTCTCTGGTGGAAAAAGTGTGCGCCGCCCACGACGCCTTGCGCGCCGATCCCGCGTTGGCCGCCGAGTATGTCGAAGCCTTCGACTACTACCCCCGCAAATGGGTCAGCCCTTTCATCGACCGCCGCCGCGAGAACGGCTGGGGCCTGTACGGCCTGCTGGGCATCGAGCGCGGCAACAAAGACGGCATGCACGCGCAGCATCAGCGCAATTTCCGCTTTTTCGATGCGCCCGTGGGGCTGATCTTCACGATCAGCACGATTCTGGGCACGGGCTCGCTGATGGACTACGGCGGCTTTCTGCAAAGCGTCATGATCGCCGCGCGTGCGCGCGGGTTGGACACCTGCCCCCAGGCCGCCTGGAACTCCTACGGAAAAATCATACTGCCGCACATCGGCGCGAACGACGACGAAATGGTGGTGTGCGGCATGGCGCTGGGCTACGCCGATGAGTCGGCGTTGGTCAATACGTTCCGCACGCCCAGGGTGCCCGCCGGCGACTTCACGGTATGGCTGGACTAGGCTCCGGTCCGCCCGCCGCGGAACATTCCAGCAGCTCCCTGGTTCGCCGGCTCAAGCTGCAGCAGATCGCCATTTTCGAGAAGGTGGCCGAAACCGGTTCCATGCTGGCGGCGTCGCGCGAATTGCACATGACCCAGCCGGCCGTCAGCAAATCCATCCGCGAGCTGGAGCAGCACTTCAACGAAACCCTTTTCACGCGCGGCAAGCGCGGGGTGCAACTGACCGAATTCGGCGAGCTGCTACGCCGGCACACGCAGTCGCTGCTGGCCGGGCTGCGCTTTCTGGCTGACGACGCCAATTCGTGGAGCGCGGGCGTTTCGGGCCAGGTCGTGGTGGGCACTCTGCTGACGGCCTCGGCCAAATTGCTGCCCAGGGCGGTGTTGCGCTTGCGCGAAATAGCGCCCAACATCATTGTGAAGATCCGCGTCGGCTCCAACGATGCCTTGTTTCCGGAGCTTGCGCGGGGGCAGTTCGACGTGGTCATC
>JBEBXF010000339.1:0-3955 GCA_040391725.1 Eoetvoesiella caeni
TGTCGCCGTCGCGCGAACCGAAATTGCCCTGGCCGTCGATCAGCGGATAGCGCAAGGTGAAGTCCTGGGCCATGCGCACCATGGCGTCGTAGGCCGCCTGGTCGCCGTGCGGGTGGTATTTGCCCAGCACGTCGCCCACCACGCGCGCCGACTTGACCGGCTTGGCGTTGGGGCCCAGTCCCATGGCGTCCATGGCGTAAAGTATGCGCCGCTGCACGGGTTTTTGGCCGTCGGCCACTTCGGGCAAGGCACGGCCGCGCACCACCGAAACCGCGTAATCCAGATATGCCTGCTCGGCATAGGCAGCCAGCGTCAGGCTTTCGCCGTCGCTCGGGCTGTCGAACAAACCTGCTTGTGTTGCATCCATAATTTAAATATCCACCTCGGCCAGATTGCCTTTTTCTTCAAGCCAACTGCGCCGCTGGCTGGATTCGCCCTTGCCCATCAACATGTCGAACATGCGCACGGTGGCTTCCACCCCCGCCTCGCCGCAACCCACCGGCATCAGGCGGCGGGTATCGGGATTCATGGTGGTGTCCCACAATTGTTCGGCGCTCATTTCGCCCAGACCCTTGAAGCGGCTGATGCTCCAGGAGTTTTCGCGCACGCCTTCGCCGCGCAGCTTGTCCTGGGCGGCGTTCAGCTCGCCCTCGTCCAGGCAGTACAGCTTGCGCGCCGGCCGCTTGCCCAGCGCCGGAACGTCCAGGCGGAACAAGGGCGGGCGCGCCACGTAGACGTGGCCGGCTTCGATAAGCTTGGGGAAATGCCGGAAGAACAAGGTAAGCAGCAAGACCTGGATGTGGGAGCCGTCGACGTCGGCATCGGACAGAATGCAGATGCGGTTGTAGCGCAGGCCCGACAAATCGACGTTGTCGTCCGCCCCGTGCGGATCCACCCCGATGGCCACCGAAATATCGTGGATTTCGTTGTTGGCGAACAGGCGGTCGCGCTCGACCTCCCAGGAATTAAGCACCTTGCCGCGCAACGGCAAGACCGCCTGGAACTCTTTGTCGCGCCCCATTTTCGCGGAGCCGCCGGCCGAATCGCCCTCCACCAGGAACACCTCGGTGCGGGTGGAATCGGAGGATTCGCAATCGGTCAGCTTGCCGGGCAACACCGCCACGCCCGAGCTTTTGCGCTTTTCGACCTTCTGGGCCGAACGCGTGCGCGCCTGGGCCTGGCGAATGGCGCTTTCGGCCAGCTTCTTGGCCGCCTCGACATTGGCATGCAGGGCAAGATCGAGCGCGTTCTTGACGTAGCCGCCGACCAGGCGCACGGCATCGCGGCTGTTGAGCCTTTCCTTGATCTGGCCCTGGAACTGCGGGTCGAGCACCTTGGCCGACAGCACGAAACTGGCCCGCGCGAACACGTCGTCGGGCAAAAGCTTGACCCCCTTGGGGATGAGGCCGTGCAACTCGGCGAAGGACTTGACCGCGCTGTACAGGCCGTCGCGCAGCCCCGCCTCGTGCGTGCCGCCGGCCGGCGTCGAAATAAGATTGACGTACGACTCGCGCACCACATTGCCGTCCATCGTCCAGGCCACGGCCCATTGCGCGCCCTCGCCTTCCGCGAACGACTCGTCGTCGTCGCTCGCATACTGGCGGCCCTCGAACAGCGGCACGATTTTTTCGGCATCGCCCAGCGCTTCATTGAGATAGCCGCGCAAGCCGTCGGCATACTGCCACTGGCGGGTCTCGCCGGTTTTCTCGAGAGTCAGCGCAACCTTGACGCCGCTGAGCAGCACGGCCTTGCTGCGCAGGGAGTGCACCAGATCGGCCGCCGGCACCACGGCGCTGTCGAAATACCTGGGGTTGGGCCACACCCGCACACGCGTGCCGGTCTTTTTGCGCGGCACCGTGCCGGTTTCGCGCAGCGGCCGTTCGACCTCGCCATCGGCGAATGCCAGCTGGTATTCATGGCCGTCGCGCCATACGGTGATTTCGAGCCGCGTGGACAAGGCATTGGTGACCGACACGCCCACGCCGTGCAGGCCGCCCGAGAACGCATAGGCGCCGCCCGCCTTTTTGTCGAACTTGCCGCCGGCGTGCAGGCGGGTGAACACGATCTCCACGACCGGCACCTGCTCTTCGGGATGCAGGCCGACCGGGATGCCCCGGCCGTCGTCCTCGACCGAAATGCTGCCGTCGGTGTGCAGCGTGACATCGATCTGCTGGCCGAACCCGGCCAGCGCCTCGTCGGCCGCGTTGTCGATGACCTCTTGCACGATATGCAGGGGGCTCTCGGTTCGTGTGTACATGCCGGGCCGCTGGCGTACCGGTTCCAGCCCTTTCAGAACCCGGATTGAAGCTTCGTCGTAGCGTGGTGTAGCCAAGTTATCCCCAAAAAATTCGTGGATCAAAAGCCCTATTTTACGGATGTCGCGCGATCCCGCTCCGGATCGGCTAAAATGTGTCCATAAATACACAGGTAGAAGACATAGGTAATGCAGGCAGCCGCCGACAATGGTATGCTTGTCGTCAACAAGTAAAATCATGCCGCCCAACTACCGGTTGCCAGTGCGGTGGTTCGCACAGTTCGGTTCGGGCGCCCAAGCCGGGTATGCGAACCAACCAGGCGGCACTCCCATATATCTGTGTTGCGGCCCTGCCTCCTCTTCGTATATCGTATGGCTGTACGTACCGTTGCAGTAAGCATTCACTTTCAATCTACATCATCCAAATCATGAGCGAACTTATCCAAAACGTGAGCGATGCCTCCTTCGAGGCCGACGTGCTTCAAGCCGACGGCCCGGTTCTTGTGGACTACTGGGCGGCGTGGTGCGGCCCCTGCAAAATGATTGCGCCGCTTCTGGACGAGGCGGCCAAGCAATACCAGGGCCGAGTTACCATCGCCAAGCTCAACGTCGACGAAAACCCCGACACAGCCGCCAAGTTCGGCGTGCGCGGTATTCCAACGCTTATGCTGTTCAAGGACGGCAAAGCCGCCGCCACCAAGGTCGGCGCCCTGTCCAAGTCGCAGCTCGCCAGCTTCCTCGACGAATCCGTTTAACCCTTTTTGTGCGCAAGCCCTCCCGGGGCTTGCGAGCCAGCCTGGGGCTCGACTCTCTCACCCCAGCTCAACTCCCCCCTCTCCTCTCTCATGCACCTCACTGAACTAAAAGCTCTGCACGTCTCGCAGCTGCTGGAAATGGCCGCCAGCCTGGAAATCGACAACGCAAGCCGCCTGCGCAAACAGGAAATCATGTTTGCCATCATGAAGCGCCGCGCCAAACAAGGCGAACAGATTTTCGGCGACGGCGTGCTCGAGGTTCTGCCCGACGGTTTCGGCTTCCTGCGCTCACCCGAAACCTCCTACCTGGCCAGCACCGACGATATCTATATTTCGCCTTCGCAAATCCGCCGCTTCAATCTGCACACCGGCGACTCCATCGAAGGCGAAGTGCGCGTCCCCAAGGACGGCGAGCGCTATTTCGCCCTGGTCAAGGTCGACAAGGTCAACGGCATGCAGCCCGAGGTCATCAAGCACCGCATCATGTTCGAAAACCTGACCCCGTTGCACCCCAACGAAGTCATGACGCTCGAACGCGACATCAAAAGCGAAGAAAACATCACCGGCCGCATCCTGGACATCTTCGCCCCCATGGGCAAAGGCCAGCGCGCCCTTATCGTGGCCAGCCCCAAATCGGGCAAGACGGTCATGATGCAGCACATTGCGCATGCCATCACCACCAATTATCCCGACGCCACCATGATCGTCCTGCTGGTGGACGAGCGCCCCGAGGAAGTCACTGAAATGCAGCGCACGGTGCGCGGCGAAGTCGTGGCATCAACCTTCGACGAGCCCGCCACCCGCCACGTGCAAGTGGCTGAGATGGTCATCGAAAAGGCCAAACGCCTGGTCGAACTGAAAAAAGACGTCGTCATCCTGCTGGACTCCATTACCCGCCTGGCCCGCGCCTACAACACCGTGGTGCCGGCTTCGGGCAAGGTGCTGA
>JBEBXF010000340.1:0-3948 GCA_040391725.1 Eoetvoesiella caeni
AGCCGACGGGCAGGGAGTGCGCCTGGAAGTCCAGACGCCCTTGGGCAACTATCGCATGCAGGCCGATTGGCTGGTCGCCTGCGACGGAGGCCAGAGTTTCGTGCGTAGCGCTCTGGGACTGCGGATGCGCGGCAAGCGCCATGCGGGCCGCTATGTCATCATCGACATCCGCATCGATACGGATAATCTGCGTGCGGGCCGGCATTGCTGGTTTGCGCCGCCTTCGCAGCCGGACGGCACTTTGCTGATGTACAAGCAGCCGCGCGGCATGCTTCGCTTCGACTATCAAATCCGCGAGGACGAAGTCGAATCCGCTTCGAAGCCCGAAGAGGTGTTCAAGCTCGTACAGAAGCACCTCGACATGCAGGGCATCAAAGAACCCTGGGAGCCGGTGTGGCTGAGCCTGTATCGTGCAAGCGCCCTGACTTTGGATAATTACCGCCATGGCCGCGTCCTGTTCTGTGGAGACGCGGCGCATCTCGTGCCGATATTCGGTGTACGCGGCATGAACTCCGCGATCGAGGATGCCCACAACCTGGCCTGGAAACTGGCCCTGGTGATCGAAGGGCGGTGCGATGTGTCCTTGCTGGACAGTTATTCCCAGGAACGCATTTTTGCTGCCGAGGCAAATCATCGCTACGCGTCGCGCGGCGCCGAGTTCATGGCTCCCCCTTCCAAGCCGCACGCCCTGATGCGGGACGCGGTGTTGACGCTTGCGCCCGGGCATGATCAATTGCGGGATCTGGTGATTCCGCGACAGCATACGGCGACGGTGCTGAGCGATTCGCCGTTGACGATTCCCGATGCGGCCGGCGCCTTCCAGGGAGGGCCGCCGCCCGGCGGCGTGCTGCCTGAGTGCCGTGTGCGTGTTCATGCGGCGTCGGGCAGTTCCGACGGCTTCCTCACCGACGTGCTGGGGCATCGGTTCGATGCGTTCTATTTCAGTGACGTGGGCGAAGCGCCTTCGTCGATCCGGGATGCCTGCGGGCAGGCGGCGGAGCTGGTTCCGTTCGCGCTGCATGTCGCCGCTCGCAAACCTCCGGCCGGGCCGACGAATGACTATATTGAAGACAGCACGGGCAGGCTGTTCCAGAATTTCGATGCCGAGCCCGGGACGCTGTACATCGTGCGCCCCGATGGACATATTATGGGAAGATGGCGGCGCGCTGCGGCATCCGACATTCTTGCCGCGGTGCGGCGCTTGCCGCTGATGCGCAAGGCGGCTTAGGAGCACTCCATGACACGCGATGAAGTTGAAGATCTCTATAACGAACTGTGCGTCGTCCTGACCGGCGCGGGTGAAAAAAACACGAATATGGTTCTGGCGCGGCTGACCCTGCTCCTGATGCTGAATATGACGGATGCCAAGTTGGTGGCATCCTTGATCAACGAGGCCGCGCAAGGGTACGCCGACGCGTCCGAGACTGACGAGGTGACGGTGTGACGATTGAACTGGTAAGACTGGATGTTCAGGTTGGGGCCGCTCAAGAGAGCCAATCCGGCTTGCAAATGATGAATCCGCGCATTTGGGGCGTGTTCCACGGAGCTGCCGGCGCGCGTTGCGCCGCCATCGTCATACATCCAACCTCGAATTTCCATGCCCACTATTTGCTGGAGCCGCTGTCGCGGCGCGGCGTGGCCATGTTTGCGTTGAATACGCGCTATGCCGGCAACGATTCCGTACTGTTGTTCGAACGGGCCATTCAGGATCTGGGCGCGGGCGTCAAGTGGCTGCGCGCGCAAGGCTACGAACGCGTGCTGCTGATTGGCAATTCGGGGGGCGCGGCGCTGGTTTCCTTGTATCAGGCGCAGGCCGAGAAGCTGACGATCACGCACACGCCGGCGGGAGATCCGATCGCCTTTTGCGTGCAGTATCTGCCGCCGGCGGACGGCATCGCTCTGTGCGCGGCGCATCTGGGCCGGTCGCGCATTATCGAGAACTGGATAGACCCGGCGGTCATCGATGAAGCCGATCTGCTGGCGTCGGATCCCAGCCTGGACATGTTCAACCCCGCCAACGGGCCCGCTTACGCGCCGGAGTTCATGGAACGTTATCGCGCGGCGCAGAAGGCCAGGATGCAGCGGATCACCGCCTGGGTTCAGGCCAGGCTGAGGCAGCTGCGGGCTGCGCCGGAAGGCCCTCGCGACATGGCGTTCATCGTTCATCGCACGTTGGCGGATCCACGCTGCATGGATCCGTCCATCGACCCCAATGATCGCGTTCCGTGCACCACCATATGGGGGCCTCCCAAGGCGCAGAACTACGCTGCCAACAGCATGGGGCGCTATACGTCGTTGACGGGGTTCATGAGCCAATGGTCGCCGCTGAGCTGCGCCGACGGGCCGACCAACCTGGCCCGCACGTCGGTGCCCGTCGTGTTGTTCGAGCATACGGCGGATTCTTCGATTTTCCCCCGCGACAACGAGGTCTGGGCGCAGGCGGCGGGCTCTCGCATGGAGCGTCATCAGTTGAAGGGCGGCGACCACTATCTTACCGGCCGCCCCGATCTGGTCGAGCAGATGTCGGACGCCATTGCCGCATTCGCCCAGCGGCTGTAGCGCGCATCGTCGCGCTCGATCATTCAGATTTAAAGGATGGAGGTCATCATGAGCATTGCTATCCAGAAACTCAATCACTTTGCCTACCGCTGCAGGGACGCGGAGGAAACCCGGCATTTCTACGAGGATATTCTCGGCTTGCCGCTCTATCACATCGTGAGGGCCGACAATGTGCCGTCCACGGGCGAGCATAATCCCTTCTGCCATCTGTTCTTCAAGATGAACGACGGTTCCTGTGTTGCCTTCTTCGATCTGGGCGACGACGTGGCGGCCGATCCATCGCCCAATACTCCGGCCTGGGTGAACCACCTGGCGCTTGAGGTTTCCACCAGGGACGAACTGCTTGCTTTCAAGAGCAAGCTGGAGGCCGCGGGCATAGCGGTTTTGGGCGTGACCGATCATCACACCATGGAGTCCATCTATTTCTTCGATCCGAACGGGTTGCGCGTGGAGCTGGCGTGCTGGAAGGTCAGCATGGACTACATGGAGCGCGAGGCAAAAAGGGCGCATGCTCAGTTGGACGAATGGACGGCCCAGAAGCGGGCGCATCTGGATGGTTGATTGCCCGTCGGACTGATGGAGGGGCTTGATGAGAAATACGATTACCCGGTCTTATGAAGGAACAAAGGTATGGAGCTGAAAGGCGGCCAGCAGATAGCGGCATCGGTCGAGCAGGTTTGGGCGGGACTCAATGATCCCGAAGTGATGCAGCGCTGTCTGCCTGGATGCGAATCGGTAGAACGTGAATCCGAATTCGCCTTCAACAGCAAGCTGCTATTGAAGGTTGGCCCCGTGTCGGCCCGCTTCTCCGGCCGGGTGGAGATGCAGGACGTCGACGCGCCGCATCGGTGCACGCTGATTTTCCAGGGGACGGGCGGGGCGGCGGGATTTGCGCGCGGCGAGGCCAAAGTGAGCCTGGAGCCGCGAGACGGGGGGACTTATCTCGAGTACGACGCGACGATCAATGTGGGCGGCAAGCTGGCGCAGATAGGAGCGCGGCTGGTCGATTCGACGGCTACGAAACTTGCCGGACAGTTTTTCGAACGCTTCCGCGCGGTTTTCGAACCCCAGGCGCAGGAGGAAGGCGCGCCCGATGCCTTACAGGCAGAGCCCGCGCCGCTGGGTGCAGGGCCGACGGCCAAGGCTGGCGGTTCCACCGCGGCGAAGCCCTCCGGGATAGCCGCCGAACGGACGCAGGCCTTGTGGCCGACGCGGCTTTGGCAGTCGCGGATCGTCTGGTTCATAGCTGGCGCGATACTGTCCTATCTTGCTTCGTCCGCCTGGACAAGATAGCGACAGCCTGGGCTGCTCCGCGACGTTTCGCCGGCGCGCCTCCCTCGATCCCGGAACACAACACCCACCGACGTAAAAAAGCCGAAAATGGAAACC
>JBEBXF010000341.1:0-3940 GCA_040391725.1 Eoetvoesiella caeni
TTCGAATACACAGATCATCGTCATCGGCAGCGGTATGAACTCCCTGGTTTGCGCCGCTGTGCTGGCCAAGCGGGGCAAGTCGGTGCTGGTGCTGGAACGCAACGACCGGGCCGGGGGGTGCATACGCACCGAAGAGCTTTTCCCCGGCTTCCAGCACGAGGTCATGTCCTCGTGGTATCCGTTGTTCGTGTCCGGAGGCGCCTACCCTGAACTCAAGGACGACCTGGCCGCCGCCGGGGTCGAGTTCGTGTCCAACGGCTATTCCACCGGCATCGTCATGCCCGACGGCCGCTCGCTGGCCCTGCGCGAGGACATCGAAGACTCCATCAAGCGCATCGAAGCCATCGCGCCCGGCGACGGCCAGGCCTTCGGCGCCATGGCTTCGCAGCTGTTCGGCAAGGACGCCGCGCTTACCTTCGGCCTGCTGGGCAATTCGCCCTATGGCTGGAAAATGGTCCGCCTGCTGTTTTCCGAGTGGCGCAAGCGCGGCATGGACGGCCTGATGGAGTTCGGCTCCGAGTCCATCGAAAGCTTCCGGCGCTGGGCCGAGCGCAGCATACAGTCCGACCTCGTGCGGGCCATGATCAGCCCCTGGGTGCTGCATACGGGCCTGGGGCCCGACGAGGCCAGCTCCGCCCTGATCGGCAAGCTTACCTTCGCGGCCGTGGTGGCGGGCGGCATGCCCATTGTAAAAGGCGGCAGCCAGAACATCGTCAAGGGCCTGCAGGCCATCATCGAAAAGCACGGCGGGCGCGTGCAAACCGGCACCAACGTCGATTCCATCCAGGTCGAGGGCGGCCGCGCCACGGGCGTGGTGGCCGGCGGCGCCACGTATGCGGCCTCGGAGGCCGTGGTGTGCAACGTGACGCCGCCCCAGTTGTACGGCAAGCTGCTGCCCGACGCGCCCGAGGCGCTGCGCGGCCGCGCCAAGGCGTATCGTTTCGGGCGAGGCTGCATGCAGATCCACTTCGCGCTGAACGCTCCGCCGGCCTGGCGCGACCCCGAATTGCTGAAGATGCCGCTGGTGCACCTCACCGAAAGTATGGAAAACGTATGCGCTTCGGTGGTGCAGGCCAACAACGGCCTGCTGCCCAGCCATTCCACCATCGCCATCGGCCAGCCCGTGGCCATCGATCCTTCCCGCGCCCCTGACGGCAAATGGATTCTATGGCTGCAACTGCAGGAAATGCCCAACAAGGTCAGGGGCGATGCCCTCAACCAGATTCCGGCGCCGGCCGACGGGCGCTGGACCGAGGCGGTGCGCGAGGCGGTCGCCGACCGCATCCAGGCCCGCATCGAGACCGTCATGCCGGGGCTGTCGTCGTCCATCATCGGCCGGCGCGCCTATTCGCCCGCCGACCTGGAAGCCATGAATTGCAATCTGGTGGGCGGCGATCCCTATTCCGGCGTATGCTCGCCCGACCAGTTTTTCTGGCTCAGGCCATTTGCCGGCGCAAACGGCGTGCGCGGCCACCGCACCTCGTGCAAAAACGTCTACCAGATCGGGGCGTCCACGCATCCCGGCCCCGGCCTGGGCGGCGGCTCGGGCTATATGGTGGCCCAGCAACTGGCTCCGAAGGCCGCTCGGTAACTCTGTCTGGCCCCCCGTGCCAGCGGACGAGGGTGCGTCCTGAAGCCGCTGGCTGGGCGGCTGTTATCTCGCAGCGGCTAGAACCCGCCCAGGCAGACGTATTTGGTCTCCATGAACTCTTCGATGCCGTATACCGAGCCCTCGCGGCCCAGGCCGGATTGCTTCACGCCGCCGAAGGGTGCGACCTCGTTCGAGATCTTGCCCGTGTTGACCCCGACCATGCCGTATTCCAGCGCCTCGGCGACCCGGAAGATGCGGTGTATGTCGCGGCTGTAAAAATACGAGGCCAGGCCGTATTCTGTATTGTTGGCCAGCTCGATGACGTGGGCTTCGTCGGTGAACTTGACCACCGGCGCCACGGGCCCGAAGGTTTCTTCCCGCATGCACAGCATGGTTTCGGTGACGCCGGCCAGGACGGTGGGTTCGAAGTAGCGCCCGCCCAGCGCATGCGGCTTGCCGCCGGTTACCGCCGTGGCGCCATGCTTCAGGGCATCGTCGACATGGCTCACCACCTTTTTGACGGCATCGTCGTCGATGAGAGGGCCCTGCACGACCGAGTCGGCGAAGCCGTCGCCCACCTGCAGCTCGCGCACCTTGGCGGCGAGTTTTTCGACGAATGGCTCGTAGACGCTTTGGTGGACGTAGAACCGGTTGGTGCAGACGCAGGTCTGCCCCGCGTTGCGATATTTGGACGCCACCGCGCCTTCGACGGCGGCGTCGATGTCGGCATCGTCAAAGACGATGAAAGGGGCCAGCCCGCCCAGTTCCAAGGACAGCTTTTTGATGGTGGGGGCGCTTTGCTGCATGAGAATGCGGCCGACCGGGGTCGATCCGGTGAACGTGAGCTTGCGCACCGTGGGGCTGTCGCACAGGGTTTTGCCGACGGTTATTGATTTCTGGCTGTCGGCCGTGACGATATTGAGCACGCCGGCAGGCAGCCCGGCCCGCCCTGCCAGTTCGGCCAGGGCCAGCGCTGACAGCGGCGTTTGCTCGGCCGGCTTGAGCACCACGGTGCAGCCCGCCGCCAGGGCGGGGGCCACTTTGCGGGTGATCATGGCGTTGGGGAAGTTCCAGGGCGTGATGGCGGCGCATACGCCGATGGGCTCTTTGAGGACCAGCATCCGGCTGGAGGCGCTGGGCGACGCGAGCACGTCGCCGCTGACGCGCTTGGCCTGTTCGGCGAACCATTCGATGAACGACGCGCCATAGACGATTTCGCCGCGCGACTCGATAAGGGGCTTGCCCTGTTCCAGCGTCATGAGCCTGGCGAGGTCTTCGGCGTTTTCCATCATCAGGTCGAACCATTTGCGCAGGATCTTGGCTCGGTTCTTGGCCGTGCTTGCCCGCCAGCCTTTGAGCGCCGTATGTGCCGCCGCTATGGCCCGCTCGGTTTCGGCGGCCCCCAGATTGCTGACCTGGGCGATGATTTGCCCGTTGGCGGGGTTGTCGACGTCGAAGACGGCCCCGTCGTCCGCGCTGACCCATTGCCCGTCCAGGTAAGAGCGGGTCTGGAACAGGGATTTATCGTTCAGATGAATGGGCAGGTTGGTGGTCATGGCGGTATGGGCTCGATGAAGGGTTGCGGGATGAAAACCGTCCGGGCGGGGCCGCGCGCTTATTCGGGCAGGATGGCCGTGTCGCCCAGCTGTTCGGAGTATTCGGCGCAAAAAGCCTGTATTTGCCGTACGATGAGATCGACGTCGTCGGTGACGGTGAGCAGATCCATGGAGTCGCCGTCGATGAGCCTGGCGGGCAGCAGCTGCTCTTTCACCCAGTCGATTATGCCGCCCCAGAATTGCGTGCCGACCAGCACCACGGGCACCTGGGGAATCTTGCGGGTTTGAATGAGCGTCAGCACCTCGAAAAGCTCGTCCAGCGTGCCGAAGCCGCCGGGCAGCGCGATATAGGCGGCGCTGTGCATGAAGAAGGTGGCCTTGCGCGATACGAAGTATTCGAAATGCAGGCTATGGGTTTGATAAAGATTGGGTTTTTTCTCGTGGGCCAGCTTGATGTTGAGGCCTATGCTTTTGCCGCCGGCGTTGAAGGCGCCCTTGTTGGCCGCCTCCATGATGCCCGGGCCGCCGCCCGCGATGACCGGCAGGCCGGCCTGGGCCAGGCGCCGGCCCAGCGCCTCGCTGATTTCGTAGTAGGGGGAATCGGGGGTGATGCGGGCGCTGCCGAAAATGCTGACGCCCCAGCCGATTTCCTGAAGGGTTTCCGCAGCCGTCTGCATCTCTGACATAATCACAGGAATCTGCTGGCTGGCCGGCGTACGAACTACTTTGTTGCTTATTGTCATGAAAAAAACCTTGTTGCTTGTTGATGGGTCGAGCTATTTGTATCGGGCCT
>JBEBXF010000342.1:0-3931 GCA_040391725.1 Eoetvoesiella caeni
TCGAAGGCGGTATCCAAGGGGGCTGTGGTCAAGCTGCCGCTTGGCGAAGTCGTGAAGAAGTATCCGCGCCAACTGGTTCTTGGCACCTTCTACATGCTGGCAACCTACGTGCTGTTTTATCTGATGACGACCTTCTCCCTGAGCTATGGGCGGGCGCCGCTCAACCCGGCGGGAGGGCGATTGGCGGGCCTTGGCTACAGCTACAACAGCTTTGTGTTCATGCTGATCGTGGGCGTGCTGTTCTTCGGGCTCTTTACCTTGTTTTCGGGCCCCTGGGCCGACAGGTTCGGCCGCCGCAAAACGCTGATCGCCGTCACCATTGCCATTATCGTTTTCGGACTGCTATGGGTGCCCCTGCTGGGCGCCGGGTTCGCCGGCGCCATGGCCTGGCTGATCATCGGCTTCAGTCTCATGGGGGTTACATTCGGCCCGATGGGCGCCTTGCTGCCAGAGCTGTTTCCCACCCACGTCCGCTATACGGGTTCGGGCATTTCCTACAATGTGTCGTCGATCCTGGGCGCTGCGGTGGCTCCGTTCATTGCTGTCTGGCTATGGGGCCTGGCCGATGGCAGCCCGTTCCTCGTGGGCGTCTACCTTGCCGCCATGGGGGCGCTGACCTTGATTGCGCTTTTGCTGGGCAAGGAAACCAGGAACGTCGACATCGAGGCTTGAGGCTGCGCCTGACGTTGCCGATGCCGGGCACACGGCGAACCGCAGGCAGGGGCCGGTACGCACGGCTTCCAGCGGCCGTGGCGCTTGTCGGCCTGGGTCAGTTGTCGGGGTCGTCGCTGTCCTGCTCGTCGTCCGCGAACATTTCGCGCGGCGTGCGCGGCCGGTCTTCGTGCTTCGAGAATTTTTCGAACTCAGCCTGGGCGCTGGAGGCGGCCTCGTCCAGATGCGACAGGTAAAACCTGCTCATTCGGCGTTGGTTGGTTTGGCGAGCGTGCAAATTCAGTAGCAGTTTCATGGGTGTTCGGCATGGCGGTGGAGTCTTTACCGTACCACATGTTGCCCGCGTTTCTAAGCCTGTGCGCAGCCGGTGGGCAGCAACTGCCGCACCAGTTGCCAGATATCGCCTGGCGTACGCGCAATGGCGTCGGCTTGCCAGCCCTCGACCTCGACCAGTCCGCAATAGCCGTAGGCCGCCGCAATGGTGGGCATGCCGGCTGCCTTGCCGGCTACGATGTCCCGTTCGTCGTCGCCCACGTAGATGCACTGGTCGGGCGCAAAGCCGGCCTTTTCGGCGGCGTACAGCAGGGGGGCGGGATGCGGTTTGGGGTGGCTGGCGGTATCGCCGCCCACCGTGACCGCGCAATCGTCGGCCAGGCCCAGGTGCGCCACGATGGGCCGGGCCAGATATTCGACCTTGTTGGTGACGATGCCCCATTTGTAGCCGTGCCGCGCCAGCGTGCCCAGCAGTTGCTCCACCCCAGGGAACAGCACGGTCAGCGAGGTCATGTCCTGCTGGTAGTCGTCCAGGAACTGCCGGCGCAGCGCGTCGTATTCGGGATGGCCGGGGTCGATGTCCAGGCTGGCCTTGAGCAGCCCGCGCGCGCCGTGCGAAGCCATGGGGCGCAGGGCCTCGTAGGGCAGGGGAGCCAGCCCCTTGCGCGCGCGCGCCTTGTTGGCGGCGGCGGCCAGGTCGGGGGCGGTATCGGCCAGCGTGCCGTCGAAATCGAAAAGTACCAATCTATGCATGATGCGTATCAGGCTTCGCGCTGGGTGGCGACAAGGTAGTTGACCGAGGTGTCGCGGGACAGCGTGTAGGTGTCGGTGATGGGGTTGTATTCCATGCCGCCCAGGTCGGCCACTTGCAGTCCGGCGCGGCGGGCCGAGGCGGCCAGTTCGCTGGGCTTGATGAAATGTTCGTAGCTGTGCGTGCCGCGCGGCAGCAGGCGCAGCAGGTATTCGGCGCCGACGATGGCGAACAGGAACGACTTGGGGTTGCGGTTGAGAGTGGAAAAGAACACCCAGCCGCCCGGCTTGGCCAGTTGGCTGCAGGCCTGGATGATGGAGGCGGGGTCGGGCACGTGCTCGAGCATTTCCATGCAGGTCACGACGTCGAATTGGCCAGCCTGCTCGGCGGCGAGCTGTTCGGCGCTGACCGTGAGGTAATCGACCTGCACGCCCGATTCCAGCCCGTGCAGCCTGGCGATTTTCAGGGATTTTTCGGCCAGATCGATGCCGGTGACGGTGGCGCCGGCGCGCGCCATGCTTTCGGACAGTATGCCGCCGCCGCAACCGACGTCGACGACCCGCTTGCCGGCCAGCGGCCCGGTGTGCTGCTGTATCCAGTCAAGCCTGAGGGGGTTGATGGCATGCAGCGGCTTGAACTCGCTTTCGGGATCCCACCAGCGGGAAGCCAGGGCGCTGAATTTGTCGAGTTCGGCCTGATCGACGTTGCCGGAAGGTGGGAGAGATGAGGTTGCGGTCATGGTGGGCCTGCTGAATGAACAAGGGCCCCGCTATGCGGGGCCCTTTATTGTAGCCGTTGCGGCCGCGAATATTACCCGAGGGTATTATTTGCGGGTACCAACGATTTCGATCTCTACGCGACGGTTCTTGGCGCGACCTTCGCGAGTCTTGTTACTGGCGATGGGTTGCGATTCGCCCTTGCCTTCAACATAGATGCGGTTGGGGTCGATGCCTTTTTGCACCAAGTAGGCCTTGACGGCGTTGGCGCGGCGCTGCGAGAGCTTCAGGTTGTAGGCTTCGGTACCGATGGAGTCGGTGTGGCCGGTAGCGATGAGGGTTTCGAGGTTGATCGACGAAGCTTGCTGAGCAACTTGGTCGAGCACCTGACGGCCTTCAGGCTTGATGGTGGATTTGTCGAAGTCGAAGAACGTGTCGGCGTTCAGGACGACTTTGGTGGCAGTAGGAGCGACCACCGGAGCTTGTTGGGCAACTGGCACGCCGTCGCAGCCGGGGATGCCGGTGGCGGGGGTCCAGAAGCTGTCGCGCCAGCATAGTTCGTTGGTACCGTTTTTCCAAACGTGGCCGTCCGAGTTTTGCCAATTATCGACTGTTTGCGCAGATACTGCACCCGAAGCCGAGAAGGCTGCAATGGCGAGCGCTAATGCGATTTTGGAGGGTTTATTCATGTTTCTCCTCATTGAGCTTAATGCTGGTAAGTGATCGCAGCGCATCTACGCCGCACATATAAAAACGTATAACCAGTATAGCAACGCTGTGTGGTCAAACAAAGAATTGCACTGTATATCATTCGTGATAGGGCAAATCTTACGGCATTTCTGGTTACTAGGTTAAGCCTGTTTCACGTATGGCGTCCAGATATGCGGAATTCTACAGTAAGTTCCGGATTAATGTTGGATTTTGGCAACAGGGAAACTACTTAAAGTGGTTTCTCGCATTTCAGAGTAGGCGGAAGGGTTTTTACGAGGTTTGCGGCGGCGCGGGCCATGGCCGGCGGCTGTCTTTTATGCCCAACAGGGGGAAGTGCTAGAATTTCCTATTCGCCCGCTAGCGGCCACCTATATGACTTTACCTAATTAGATACCTTCTATGGATTCCTTCGCCAAGGAGACCCTTCCAATTTCGCTGGAAGAGGAAATGCGTCGCAGCTATCTCGATTACGCCATGAGCGTGATCGTGGGGCGTGCCTTGCCGGACGTGCGCGATGGCCTGAAGCCTGTGCACCGCCGGGTGTTGTACGCCATGCACGAGCTCAACAACGACTGGAACCGCGCCTACAAGAAGTCGGCGCGTATTGTCGGGGACGTCATCGGTAAGTACCACCCCCACGGCGATTCGGCCGTGTACGACACCATCGTGCGCATGGCCCAGGACTTCTCCCTGCGCTACATGCTGGTCGACGGGCAGGGCAACTTCGGCTCCATCGACGGCGACAATGCCGCGGCCATGCGGTACACCGAAATCCGCCTGGCCAAGATCGCCCACGAACTCCTGGCCG
>JBEBXF010000343.1:0-3925 GCA_040391725.1 Eoetvoesiella caeni
ATGGGCACTCAAACCCACCCGCTCCAACAGCTTGCGGCCGCGTTCGAGCGCTTCGGCCTCGTTGCGCCCCAACACTTTGACCTGCGCCAGCTCCAGATTGCGCATGACCGACAAATGCGGAAACAGCTCGAAATGCTGGAACACCATGCCGATGCGCGAACGCAATTTCGGCAGATTGGTCTTGGGCGCGCCGACCGAAACGCCGTCGATCCAAATCTCGCCCTTCTGGAAGGGCTCGAGCGCATTGGCGGTCTTGATCAGGGTGGATTTGCCGGAGCCCGAAGGGCCGCACACCACCACCACTTCGCCGGTAGCGATGGAAGTCGAACAATCCTTCAGCACCTGGAACGAGCCGTACCACTTGCTCACATTCTTGAATTCAATCACACACTACCTCTTTGCATTAACGGACAATAGCCATGCGGCGCTCCAGCACCTTGACGGAGCGGGAGGCGGCATAGGAAATCAGGAAATAGACCAGCGCCGCGAAGACGAACATCTCCACCAGACGCCCATCGCGCTGGGCAACGTTGTTGGCCGCCCCCAGGAAGTCGGTAAGCGACAGCACATAGACCAGCGAGGTGTCCTGGAACACGACGATCATCTGCGTCAGAAGAATCGGCGTCATCTTGCGGAAGGCCTGCGGCAAAACGATATAGCGCATGACCTGGCGATAGTTCAGGCCCAGGGCGTACCCGGCCCCCACCTGCCCTTGCGGGATCGATTGAATGCCGGCGCGCATGATTTCGCAAAAATAGGCGGCCTCGAACAAGGTGAAGGTAATCAGCGCGGAGGTAAAGCCGCCCACGGCAATGGGCCGCCCCGCGTGGGTCAGCCAGCCCACGATGTAGGGCACCAGAAAATAGAACCAGAAGATGATCAAGATGAGCGGCAGGGCCCGCAGCAGGTTGACATAGCCGCCCGCGACCGCCGAAAGCGCTTTATGGGACGACAGGCGCATCATGGCCAGCAGCGTACCGAGAATCACCGCTCCTATCGTGGACAGCACCGTAAGTTTCAGGGTAAACAGCAGCCCTACCTTGAACAAGTACGGCGCGGTGCGAAGAATTATTTCAAAATCGAATCCATGCATCATGTTTCTCCTAGCGCGCCGCCCCCATGAAGCCCGGAACGCGCAGCCGTTTTTCAACGTAGCGCATCAACACGACCACCACCGCGTTGACAACCAGGTACAGAACCGTGGCGGCAGCGAACGACTCGAATATCTGGAACGTGAATTCCTGCATGGATCGCGCCGCGCCGGTGATTTCCATCAGGCCTATGGTGAAGGCAATGGACGAATTCTTGATCAGGTTGAGGGCCTCGGAAGTGAGCGGCGGCATGATGACGCGCGCGGTCTGGGGCAGCAGCACATAACGGTACACCTGCGCCCGCGTCAGGCCAAGCGCCGTGCCCGCCATGGGCTGGCCGGCCGGCAGGGAATGAATGCCGGCGCGGATCTGCACGGCAATCCGCGACGACGTGAACAAGCCCAGGCATATCACCGCCGTCCAGAACGCGCACCACGTTGGATCCATGGCCTTGATCGCCGCGCCCCACCCGAAAGGCAGCACCTCGGGAACGACGAAATACCATAAGAACATCTGCACCAGCAGCGGCACATTGCGGAACAATTCAACGTAGCCGGTGCATAGCTTCTCGACCCAGGCGATCGGGCTGGTGCTCGACACCCCCACAACCAGGCCCACCAGCAAGGCCAGGCACCATGCCAGCACGGAAACGCCAATGGTCCAGTACAGACCATGCATCAGCGTCGCCCAATAGGTGTCGACACCGTCGGGACCAATATCCCAGAAAATCGACCAATTCCAGTTGTAATTCATATCAAGTCTGCTAGAAAGCTAGAGTGAAAAAATGGCCGGAAAATCCGTCAACACAAATATCCGGCCAGGCTGCCGCTGGCTTATTTATACACGGATGGGTCGGGAGAGTCGGTCGGCTCGGCCAGAACTCGCTTCATTGCTTCCGGCATGGGCCAGTTCAAACTGATGCCTTTTGGAGGAATGGGCTGCGCGAACCATTTCTGGTACAGCTTCTCAACCGTTCCGTCCGCCATCATGGACTTGACCGCGCCATCTACCGCCTCTTTGAACTGCGGGTCGCCCTTGGGCTCAATAATGCCGTAAGGCTCGACCGAATACGTGTCCGTGCTGATCATCCAGGCCTCGGGGTCGCGCGCACCCGCAACCAGGCCGACCAACAGCACATCGTCCATGAAGAAGGCGGCGGCCCTACCGCTGCCTACCGTCAAGAAACCCTCGGAATGATCCTTGGCCGGAATGACCCGCATCCCCAGCTTTTTCTCGGCGTTGACCTGGGTAAGCCAACGCAGATTCGAAGTCCCCGACGTCGACACTACGGTTTTCCCTTTGAGGTCATCAAGGCTTGCGATATTGGACGCTTTAAGCGCGACAAAACGCATCGAAGTCACAAAGGTCGTCGGCGCGAACGACACCTGTTTCTGGCGCACTTCATTATTGGTGGCGGACCCGCAGGCAAGATCGACCGTGCCGTTGGCAACCAGGGGAATGCGTGTCGAAGACGTCACCGAAACGAGACGAACCTTGAGCGCCGGCAAGTTCAATTGCTTCTTGAGGCCTTCCACGATGCCACTGCATAGATCCATGGAATAGCCAATGGGCTGCTGCTCGTCGTTCAGATAGGAAAAGGGAATGGACGACTCACGAAACCCCAAGGTAATCTGGCCGGTGGCCCGTATCTGATCAAGGCGCCCTTCGGCATGGGCAACGCTCGTCGCGCCTCCCCAAAAGGCGACCGCCAAAGAAACCATGCGTAATATCTGCTTCATTCATCCTCCAGTACAAACATACTTTAAAGTTTTTTTCTTTAGATACGCGTCCGATCGAATCAAACGCCGTCGGCCGGCTCCAATTAAAATTTCCGCAGGGCGGCTAATCGCCCTTGGCCCACCCTTCGCGGCGCGGATCCGCCCCACCGGTCAAACCCGACCGATCGATGACAATGGCCTGCACGCCGCTGGGAAACTCCTGCATCCTGACGTCGTGCCCCATCGCCTCCAGCGGCTTGACCAACTTGACCAGGTCGGTTCCGGCCTCCAGCTCGGTCTGTTTATTGCGGCTGCCGAAATTGGGCAGGGATATAGCCTGCTGCACATCCAGTTTCCAGTCCAAGACGCCTACCAGCGTTTTAGCGACATAATTGATGATGGCGCTTCCCCCCGGCGAGCCCACAGCCACATAGGGCTCGTTGTTGCGAAAAACAATAATGGGCGCCATGGTGCTGCGCGGCCGCTTGTTGGGCTGAACCCGATTGGCGACCAGCTTGCCATCCTCGTCGACGGGATCGCGGGAGAAATCCGTAAGCTGATTGTTGAGCAGGAATCCCTTGACGAACAACTTGCTGCCGAACTCGGATTCGATGGTCGTCGTCATGGACACCACATCGCCTGAAGAGTCCACGGCAACGATGTGGCTGGTGGAAGGGATTTCAGGCGCGTTGTCCCGCCCCAGCATGGCAAGCTTGGCGGCAGGATCTCCGGGTTTCGCAACGCCCATGCTGTGATCGGGATCGATCAACGCAAACCTGGATTTCAGATAGGCGGGGCTGACCAGGGCCTTGGTCGGCATGGGGATGAAATCCGGATCGGCGGCATAATAATCACGATCCGCATAAGCAAGACGGCCCGCTTCCGAGAAATAGTGAACCGCCTTGAGGCTCTCGGGGGCAAATTTTTGCATGGGCGCATATTCCAGCACGCCCAGAAGCTCCAATACACCCAGGACGCCCGAACTGGGCGGCGGCATTCCGCAAATCCGATACACACGATAATTGCCGCACAAAGGCTCGCGCTGTTTGGCCCGATAATCGGCTAGATCGGCCAAGGTCATATCGCCCGGCGTCGAATGGCCATGCACCGCAGTCA
>JBEBXF010000344.1:0-3890 GCA_040391725.1 Eoetvoesiella caeni
CACCGCCTGGAAGGATCGGCTCTACATCGTCGAACGCGACAATCTCGATCGACCCATGTTTTGCGTCTGAAATTGTCCCTGACAGCGTTGTTGCTACAATTCGTACGGCGTGCAATTGGATCATGGGGGTCCTGATGGGGAAAAGCCTCGAAATGCTATTGCGCAGGCTTTCAGTACGGCAACGGATGATGGCAGTCATGGCGGTGCTGTTGCTGCCGCTGGCGGTGCTCAGCGCGGTGAGCGTGATGGTTCTGAACGAGCAGGAGATGGCCTTTCGCGATTCCGTCGAAGAATCGGTGCACGGGCTGATCCCGCTGACTACACTGGAATACTACCTTCAACAGGCGCTGGTGGATGAGCTGCTGGCCGAATCGAACGATTCTGTGCCGGACTTCGCCGGGCTCACTCGAAACATCGACAACAGCTTCTCCAGCATTGGCGTCGGCATGGACAGCAAGGATGTGCCGCAGGCGGTGCTGGAAGATGCGCAGAAGTCCTGGCTGCAGGCGCGGCCCACGGTGCGTCGCCTGGTGGAGCAAGTGCACACCCAGCATATCAGCGACACCGCGACCAACGTTCATACGCGCGCCGAGCTGGAGCAGGCGATCCACGATATCTCAAGCGCCCGCGTGAGCCTGTCCAATGTGCTCAGGGTTCGCTATGAAAAGGCGGCCGCCCAGCGCAAGAGCCAGTTGCACTGGCTGATGTGGAGCTGGGTCTTCACCTTGACGGTGGCCGCCTTGCTGGCCATGGTTTTCTTGCGTTCGCTGTTGCAGCCATTGCAGGCATTGACGCATGCCGCGCGCCGCATCAACGAAGGCCAGGCGGGCGTGCGCGTGGATGTCGGCGGGCGAGACGAACTGGCGGTATTGGCCGACTGCTTCAACCGGATGACGGTCAACTGGGAGATTACCCATGCCAGCCTCAAGACCGAAGCCATCGAAGATCCGCTGACAGGGATGCTCAATCGCCGAGGCATTCTTTCCCGGCTGGACGTCGAGCTGGAGCGGCATCGATCGAGCGGGCAAACGCTAAGCGTGATGGCGATGGATCTGGATCGCTTCAAGTTCATCAATGACCACTATGGCCACAGCGTGGGTGATCGCGCCCTGGAGTGGGTTGCCGACACCTTACGCGGCATTTTGCGCGAGAACGACCATCTGGGACGGCACGGCGGCGACGAATTCATTGCGGTACTGCCGCAAACAAGCCATACCGAGGCGCAGGAGATCGCGCATCGCATCGGCGCGGTTGTCCGCGAGGCCGCCGCCCGGGCGGCGGTTTATCCCGAGATCACGATCGGCGTGGCCACCATGCCCGAGGACGGCGATCAGGCCAAATCATTGCTGGAGACGGCCGACGCCAGGCTTTACGCGCAAAAGCATCGCCGCGCCAAAGACGATACGGCTCAAAAAAATAACGCCTTGTGAGGGATGCCGCGAAAGCGCGCCCTCGTCCATCTTGTCTGCGTAGCGAGGCGTCTCTTGGCATGGCAAGGCCTGATGTCGACGCTTGAATCCGGCGTCCGTCGCGCGCTTGCGCAGCCCCTCCCGCCGTCACGCTTTCCGCAAGCATCCTGAACCAAGGCTTATCCCTATAAGGGTAATTCCCTGTTCCCCGCATATTGCACGTCGCAAATCTTTTCTTTACTGTGTATGTATGCAAGTGCATAAATAATTAAACGTGGTTGAACAAGCGGTTAGCTCGCATCGTTCCTTTTTGCGTTGACGCCGCTGTTTCATGGTTTAAAGCTGTCCTGGCCGCGCACGATGCCGGCCTTTTACGGGAGTCGGGCATGAAGATTGCAGTACTGGGGGGCGGACACGGTTGTTATGCGGCCGCTGCAGATTTAAGCGAACAAGGCCACGAGGTGCGCTTCTGGCGTCGCGACGCACAGGCGCTGCAGTCGCTGGTGCAACATCCGTTCATTCACATCAAGGACAGTGAAGGCGAGCGCGATGTGCGCATCGCCAAGATCTGCCCCAATATCGGCGATGCCATCGCGGGGGCCGAGCTTATATTGATTCCTTCTCCCGCCATTGCGCAACTGGACATTGCCAAGGCCATGGCGCCTTATCTTGAAGACGGCCAGGTGGTGTATTTGCCGCCCGGCACCTTCGGCAGCTACATCATGAGCGAGGCGGTGCGCGCCGCGGGCAGCAAGGCCGAAGTCTCCTGGGCCGAAACCGGCACCTTGCCGTGGCTGGTGCGCAAGCACGGGCCCGACAACGTGGCCGTCACCATGCGGGCTACGCGTTTGCCCACGGGCGTCTACCCGGCCAAGCGCTCAGCGCATGCCATGGCGGTCATCAAGCAGGCGTTTCCTTGCATCGAACCTTGCGAAGATGCGCTGTCGGGGGCCTTGATGAACGCGGGTCCCATCATCCATCCGCCGCTCATCCTCATGAATGCCGCGCCATTGCAACACTTCGAGGCATGGGACATTCACAACGAAGGCACCCAACAGGCCACCCGTTCGGTAACCGACAAGCTCGACAACGAACGCATCGCCATCCGCGAGGCCATCGGCTACAAAGCGCCGCATTTCCCGCTGTCCGACCATTATCAGAACGATCAATGGATGTACGGCGATTCGCACAGCAAGCTGGTCGACAGCGGCGACTGGCGAGAAAAAATCGACTTGCACTCGCATCGCTACATGACCGAAGACACCATGCTGGGCCTGGCCTTCCTGGTGTCGGTGGCCAACTGGGCCGAGTGCGACGCGCCGGTGGCCAACGGCCTGCTGGCCATTGCCGGCGGCATTGTCGGGCGCGACCTGCGCCTTGGCGAGCGCACGCTCAGCGCCCTGGGGCTGGCGCATTTGTCGCGCGCCGACATGCACGCGCTGCTGGTCGAAGGGAGAGAGTAATGGCCAAGAATGCCGGCCCGATCGTCACCATAGGCGCCGGCCGCATGGGCCGGGGCATTGCGCTGGCGTATGCCATTCAGGGCCAGTCCGCCGCCATCATCGATTTCAAGCCGCGCAGCCCGCAGCAGTACGAAGAGTTGCGGCAAAGCATCTCCAGCGAACTTGCGCTTACCCTTAGGCAGCTGGCGGATCTGGGCATGTTTGCGGCGGAGCAGATCGAACCCATTCTGGGCCGCATCGGCATTTACGCCCTGAGCGAAGCCGACGCGGTGCTGGCCACGGCGCCCATTGTGTACGAGGGCGTGCCCGAAACGCCCGAAGCCAAGCGCGACGCGCTGGGCCGCATCGGCGCGGCGGTGTCCGACGACGCCATTATCGCTTCCAGCACGTCCACCATGCTGGCTTCCGATCTGGCCGCCCTGGTATACAAGCCGCAGCGGTTCATGAATGCGCATTGGCTCAACCCCGCCTACTTGATTCCGCTGGTCGAGGTGAGCGCGCATGCGGGCACCGATGCCGCAGCCGTGCAGGCGCTGAAGGACAGCCTGAAGTCCATTGGCAAGGTGCCGGTGGAATGCAGCTGCAGCCCGGGCTACATTGTGCCCCGTCTGCAAACGCTGGTCATGAACGAAGCGGCCCGCATGGTCGAGGAAAAAGTCGCCACGGCCGAACAAATAGATCTGGCAACCCGCTACGGGCTGGGCTTTCGCTTCGCGGCCATCGGCGTGCTGGAGTTTATTGATTATGGCGGAAACGATATCCTGTATCACGCCAATAATTATCTTGCCAAAAACCTCGACGAAAATCGTTATGCCATGCCGGAGATCGTTCGGCAATATATGCAGGAAGGCAAAAACGGTTTACGGTCGGCAAGCGGATTTCATTCGTACGAGGGGGTGGACCTTGAAGCGTATCGGCGCGACGTATTGGCCCGTGTCCTGGCAATGCTGGGGCATTTCGGGCTGAACCAAAGCGCAACTTCCAACGTGGCAAAAGGAGACTAAACAATGAAAAAAAA
>JBEBXF010000345.1:0-3890 GCA_040391725.1 Eoetvoesiella caeni
GACCATTACACAGGTCGGCGCTTTGTCCATAGGCTTGATGGTGCTGCTGTTGCTTGCACTGGTGCGCACCGATTTGCTGACTGGATGGCTCAATACCCTGCCGGCGGATGCGCCCAATACCTTTCTCATCAATATCCAGCCCGACCAGCGTGCGCCGCTCGGCCAGCGCCTTGAGCAGGCGGGGTTGGGCGCGCAGGCCCTGTCGCCCATGGTGCGCGGCCGGCTGATCGCCATCAACGGCAAGGCCGTGCGCAGCGAGGATTACGACGGCGATCACGCCAGGCGGCTGGTGGAGCGCGAGTTCAACCTGTCCTACCTGGACGCTTTGCCGGCCAGCAACACCATCGTCGCCGGCCGCTGGATCGATCCGGCGCACGACGAGGTTTCGCTGGAGGAAGGGCTGGTCGAGACCTTGGGCATCAAGCTGGGCGACCACATTACCTTCGAGGTGGCGGGACAGCCCGTGAAGGTGGCGGTAACCAGCCTGCGCAAGGTCAAGTGGGATTCCTTCGACGTGAATTTCTTTGCGGTCTTGTCGCCCGCCGCCTTGCGCGATGCGCCGGCCACCTTCATTACGTCGTTCCACCTGCCGCCGGACAAGGTTTCCTTCAAGCCGCAACTGATCCATGAGTTCCCCAATCTGACCATCTTCGATGTCGGAGCCATATTGGGGCAGATCAAGAATATTCTCGGGCAGGCCGTGCAGGCGGTTCAACTGCTGTTCCTGTTCACCTTTGCCGCGGGCCTGGTCGTGCTGGCGGCCGCGTTTGCGTCCACACGCGACGAGCGCATGCACGAGGCGGCGGTCTTGCGGGTACTGGGCGCCAGCTCGAGCTTGTTGTCGGGCTCCCTGCGCCTGGAAATGCTGCTGATCGGCGCCTTGTCGGGCGTTCTGGCGGCGGCCGGCTCGGTGGCGGTCGCGGCAGCGCTGGCGCATTGGGTGTTCGAGTTTCCGTTTTCGCCGCCCTGGTGGCCGTGGCCGGCGGGTATCGTCCTGGGCGGCGTGGCGGCCTGGGTCGGCGGCGGCATGGCGCTTCGGGGGGTGTTGGCCGCACCGCCCATGGCTTCTCTTCGCGAGGTGGTATGACTGCGCACCCCGCAGCCCGGACCCTGGCTTTCAGCGGCGGCTCGTTGCGGTTTGCGCCGGATCGCGTGGCCGAACCCGGGCCGGAGCTGTTCGATCCCGCCAATCCTGCTCTGGCCGCGCAGCCCGTGAGCGTGGGCGGCCGCCAGGCGGCATGGTACGTAAGCGGGCCTGGGCTGGGGGCGGCGGTCTTGCGACATTATCGGCGCGGAGGGCTGATTGCCCGCATCAGTCTCGACCGCTATCTCTGGACGGGTGCGGCGCGCACGCGCTCGTTCGCCGAATTCGACATTCTGGATTTCCTGTACGGGAAGGGGCTGCCGGTGCCCAGGCCGTTGGCGGCGGCCTATTGGCGTTGCGGATTGCGCTACCGGGCCGCCATCGTCACCGAGCTGATCCCGGAGGCGCGAACCCTGGCCGGGAGCCTGGATGATTGCCGGCCCGAGGCAATTGCGGGGGCCATCCACGCCATGCACGAAGCGGGCGTATGGCATGCCGATCTCAATGCCTTCAATATTCTGATCGATGCGGCGGGCAAGACCTGGCTCATCGATTTCGACCGGGGGCGCCGCTGCGTCGTCGATGCGGCGCGGCGCCAGACCAATTTGCTGAGACTGCGCCGTTCACTGGTCAAGGTGGCGGGTTCGGCCGGCGAACAGTGCTGGGAAGCCATAAACCGCGCCTATGCAGAGCTTCCCTAATACGGGCGCAAATCGTCGCATGCCGTATGAAAAAGCTTTATGATGGCGCCTTTTGGGCTTGCGGATTTTGTCGTGGGCATCGTGTTTTCGGGAGCTAACCATGAATATCGGCGCAGCGGGGCGTTTGCTGCTTGGGCTGGGGATGGCATTGCTGGTGTCGTCCGCATCGGCGCAGGACAAGGTCGTGAACGTCTACAACTGGGCCGAATACACGGCGCCCGACACCATTTCCGGCTTCGAGAAGGAAACCGGCATCAAGGTGCGCTACGACGTCTACGACAGCAACGACACCTTGCAGGCCAAGCTGCTTACCGGCAAGTCGGGGTATGACGTGGTGGTGCCGTCCACGCATTACGCCGCCCGCCAGCTGCAGGCCGGGTTGTTCCAGAAGCTGGACAAGGCGGCCATGCCCAATCTCAAATACCTGGATCCGGACATCATGGCGCTGGTCGCCGCGGTGGATCCCGGCAACCAGTACCTGATTCCATGGGGTTACGGCACCAACGGCCTGGGCTACAACGTGACCAAAGTGCGCGAAATCATGGGCGCCGACGCCCCCCTGGGAAGCTGGGACATGCTGTTCAAGCCCGAAAATGCCGCCAAGCTCAAGTCCTGCGGCATTTCCATACTGGACGAGGCCGCCCAGGTGTTTCCGGCGGTGCTGCACTATCTGGGCAAGGATCCCAACAGCAGCAATCCCGACGACTACAAGGCCGCCCTGGAACTGCTCAAAAAAATACGGCCCTACGTCAGGCAGTTCAGCTCGTCGGGCTATATCGACGAACTGGCGGCGGGCGACCTGTGCATGGTCTATGGCTATTCGGGCGACGTCCTGATCGCGCGGCATCGCGCGCAGGTCGGCAAGAAGCCGTATTCCATCGACTACTACCTGCCGTCGGGCGGCGCGCCGGCCTGGTTCGACACCATGGCCGTGCCCAAGGACGCCCCGCATCCCCAGGAGGCCATGGCCTTCATCAACTACATCGAAACGCCCCAGGTGCATGCGGCCATCACCAACACCATGTTCTACCCCAATGCCAACAAAGAGGCGCGCAAGTACGTCAACAAGGAAGTCGCCGACAACCCCATGATCTACCCGCCGCCCGAGGTGGCGCGCACCTTGTTCCTCATCAAGTCGCAGCCTTTGCCCATCCAGCGCCTGCAAACGCGCTTGTGGGCCGAGCTCAAGTCGGGACGCTAGCGCCATGCCGGACGATCTCTTGATGGCGCCGTTGGGCTCCGCCCATCCCGACGACTTCGTGCGGGTTGCGGACGTGGTCAAGATCTTCGGCGATACCGTGGCGGTTCAATCGGTAAGCCTGTCGGTGCGCCGCCAGGAAATCTTCGCGCTGCTGGGCAGCTCGGGCTGCGGCAAGTCCACGCTGCTGCGGATGCTGGCCGGTTTCGAAGAGCCCACGTCGGGCCGTATCTACCTGGACAACGAAGACATCACCGCCTTGCCGCCGTATCGGCGGCCGGTCAACATGATGTTCCAGTCCTATGCCTTGTTCCCGCACATGACCGTGGAATCGAACGTGGCGTTCGGCCTCAAGCAGGAAGGCGTTCCCGCCAATGAAATCCACGAGCGGGTTTTCGAGGCCCTGGATCTGGTGCAGATGGCGGGGTATTCGCGGCGCAAGCCGCAGCAGTTGTCGGGCGGCCAGCAGCAGCGCGTTGCCTTGGCGCGCAGCCTGGTCAAGCGCCCCAAGCTGTTGCTGCTCGACGAGCCCATGTCGGCGCTCGACAAGCAAATACGCCAGAAAACCCAGATCGAACTCACCCGCATCCTGGAGCAGGTGGGCGTCACCTGCATCATGGTCACCCACGACCAGGAAGAGGCCATGACCATGGCCGACCGGCTGGCGGTCATGTCGGAAGGGCAGATCGTGCAGTGCGGCACGCCGCAGGACGTCTACACCTTTCCCAACTGCCGCTTCGTCGCCGGTTTCATCGGCTCGACCAATTTTTTCGATGGCGTTATTTCGGTGGACGAACCCGATCACGTGCTCATCGAATCCGACCAGCTTGCGCGGCCGCTGTACGTCAACCACGGGGTCAGCGAGCCCCTGGGCATGAGCGTGCATGTTTCCATCCGGCCCGAAAAT
>JBEBXF010000346.1:0-3881 GCA_040391725.1 Eoetvoesiella caeni
CCGGCAAGACCTGGCTGGCCGTGGCCTGCGCCATCGACGCCATGGAGCGCGACACCGTACAGCGCCTGGTGCTGACCCGCCCGGCCGTCGAAGCAGGCGAGAGGCTGGGCTTCCTGCCCGGCGACCTGACGCAGAAGGTCGACCCCTACCTTCGCCCCCTGTACGACGCCCTGTACGACCTGATGGGCTTCGACCGCGTGCAGCGCCTGTTCGACAAGCAGGCCATCGAGATCGCGCCGCTGGCCTATATGCGCGGGCGCACGCTGAATCACGCTTTCGTCATTCTCGACGAAGCCCAGAACACCACACCCGAGCAAATGAAAATGTTCCTGACCCGCATCGGGTTCGGCAGCAAGGCCGTCATCAACGGCGATCCGTCGCAAGTCGACCTGCCGCGCGGCCAGCCCAGCGGGCTGACGCATGCCCTGGACGTGCTGGACTCGGTGCAGGGCATCGCCACCACGCACTTTACCAGCCGCGACGTCGTGCGCCACCCGCTGGTGGCCCGCATCGTCGAAGCCTACGAAAAAGCGGGCGACCATGACAGTTGAGCTGTCGCTGGCCATTCAGTACGGCATTCCCGCGCCGCAGCTGCCCCGCTGGCGCCTGCGCCGCTGGGTGCAACGCGCCCTGGATGCCGCGCTGAACACCGCCCCGGCCGCGAACGGCGCCGGCCATTCCGCCATTCACGCCGCTGCGCTGACCCTGCGCTTCGTGGATGCCGAAGAAGGCCGGGAGCTGAACAGCCAGTTCAGGGCTCGCGACTACGCCACCAACGTGCTCACCTTCGAATACGGGGTGGATCCGGAAGGCACGCTGCGCGGCGATATCGTCCTGTGCCTTCCCGTGCTGGAACGCGAAGCCCGCGAACAGCGCAAAAGCCTCGTGGATCACGCCGCCCACCTGACCGTGCACGGCGTGCTGCATTCGCTGGGGCACGACCATATCGACCCTGGCGAAGCCGCCGCCATGGAAGCCCTGGAAACGCATATTCTGGCCAAAATGGGCATTGCCGATCCGTATCAGGAACATTAGGGCCAAATCAGCCTTGCTCCCTGACGGCTCTGTCATGAAACCCGACCCTGATTTAGGTTATGCTAAACCTTCCAGCAACTCGTCCTGTGGACAATGTCAGAACCTAACTCTTCCCCCGACTCTGAACCTCGACCGTCGAAAGCCACCAATAAATCCATTTTTGCCAGAATCGTCTCGCTGATCCGCCCCGAACCGGAAGATCGCGAGGACATCAAGGCCGTACTCGAAGCGGCCCACGACAGACAGGTTCTGGATGGCGATGCCTTCGCCATGATCTCCGGCGCGCTCGACGTTGCCAACCAGACCGCGGGCGACATCATGGTTCCGCGTTCGCGCATGGATATGCTGGACATCAGCAAGCCTCTCAAAGAACTGCTGCCGGAAATCATCGATACCGGCCATTCGCGTTTCCCCGTCTACGAAAACGACCGCGACAACATCGTCGGCATCCTGCTGTCCAAGGACTTGCTGCTCACCATCACCAATCCGGCCATCGACCTGCGCCCACTGGTGCGCCCCGCCGTATTCATTCCCGAAACCAAGCGCCTCAACGTGCTGCTGCATGAGTTCCGCAGCAGCCGCAACCACCTGGCCATCGTCATCAACGAGCATGGCGGCACGTCGGGCCTGGTCACCATGGAAGACGTGCTGGAGCAGATCGTCGGCGACATCGAAGACGAATTCGATGAAGACGCGGCGAAAACCATCTTCAAGACCGGCTCCAACAGCTGGCGCGCCATGGGCGTCACCGAAATCGAAACCTTCAACGAGGCCTTCGGCACCGACCTCCCGCACGACGACTACGATACCCTGGGAGGCTGGTTCACCGCCCAGTTCGACCACATTCCACGCCGAGGCGATACCCTCAACCACGAAGGCCTTAGCCTTACCGTCGTAGGCGCCGACGCCAAGCGCGTGCTGTGGCTGCATATCCAGCACGACGACCAGGCCTCTAACGCCCAGACCGAACAAATCTCCTAGACCTTGCCTTGAAATCCACCGCATCCTCCCTGCGCTACGGCCTGCAACTGATACTGCTGGGCGCCGTGCAGGCGCTGTCGTTCGCGCCCAACCCCTTGCCGGCCCTGGTGCTGCCCTATGTGCAAATCATCGCGCTGGCCTGCCTGGCCGCCTATGTGTTCACCGCGCGCTCTCCCGGCGCCGCCGCATGGACGGGCTTCCTGTTCGGGCTTGGCCAGTTCTGCGTGGGGCTTTACTGGATTTTCATCAGCCTGCACCGGTTCGGCGGCCTGGACGCCCCGCTGGCCGCCGGCGCCGTGCTGCTGCTGGCCGCCGGCGAGGCGCTGTTCTTCGCCCTGGCCGGCGCCGCCACCCAATGGCTGACCGCCTCGTGGCGCCACGCCAGCGTGTCGTACGGCCGGCAACTGCTGGCGCCCGCCCTGTGGGCCTCGTGCTGGGCCGGCGCCGAATGGCTGCGCGGCACACTGCTTACCGGATTTCCATGGTTGAACACTGGGTATGCCCACGCCGACGGGCCGCTTGCCGGCTGGGCGCCGCTGTTCGGCGTCTACGGCCTGGCCTGGTTCGCCGCCTTCATCGCCGCGGCCATCGCCCAACTGAAGCAGGCGCGCGGCACGCCACGTGAAGCCGCGGCGGCCACCGCCGTGGCTGCCAGCATCGCCGTGGCCCTGGCCGGCCTGGCCCTAGGCCAACTACGCTGGTCCAGCCCCTCCGGCGCCCCCATCTTGGTACGCCTGGTGCAAGGCAATGTACCCCAGTCGGAAAAGTTCGACCCCCAGTTCATGCAGCAAGGCATCAACACCTATATGCACCTGGCCGCCCTGCCACCCAAAGTGGCCGGCGACGAACCCAAGCTCATCATCCTGCCCGAAACCGTCATGCCCCTGTTCCAGGACAGCTACCCCGAAGAACTCTGGCAGGACTGGCAAGCCATCGCGCGGGAACGCAACGCCACCATCATCATGGGCATTCCCCTGCATGAAGAAAACAACGGTGTTCCCCGCTACACCAACAGCGCCATCGCCTTCAACGCCAACACACCACTGCCGGAGCTGCTGTCGGGCGCGCTGCCCTTGCGCTACGACAAGCATCACCTCGTACCGTTCGGCGAATTCATTCCCCCCGGATTCCGCTGGTTCGTCGACGCCCTGCAAATTCCCTTGGGAGATTTCAACCGAGGCGCGGCACGCCAGCATCTATTCGACCTGGCCGGCCAGACCATCGCCCCCAACATCTGCTACGAAGACGTATTCGGTGAAGAAATCATCCAGTCCGTCGCCGACAGCCCCACCCAGGGGCCCGGCGCCACCATACTGATGAACCTGAGCAACCTGGCCTGGTTCGGCGATTCATGGGCGCTGCGCCAGCACCTGCGCATGTCGCGCCTGCGCGCCATGGAAACCGCGCGCCCCGTCATTCGCGCCACCAACACTGGAATGACGGCCGCCATCGACCCCGACGGCACCGTGCGCGCCGAACTGCCCGCCAACATCGTCGGCGTGCTCGACGTGGAAGTCCAGGGCGCCCGCGGACTCACGCCCTACGTCCGCTGGGGCGACACCCCCGTGCTCGCCTGGATAGTGCTTGTCCTGCTCCTGGGAGTAGCCGTGTGCCGCCGTGCGCGGCGTAATCCATAGACCGGCGTGCGCTGCAGCAATTTTTTCACCCTGACTTGCACACGATTAAAATTTGGTGCATAATTTCGCTTCTTTGCTAGACATGCATTGTTTTTAAGACCTAGCGTTCAGGCAGCAATTCAAACAGCCGCTTAAACAACAAGCTTTAAAAGCAATACAATGTGTACGTACATGTGGGGGTATAGCTCAGCTGGGAGAGCGCTTGCATGGCATGCAAGAGGTCAGCGG
>JBEBXF010000347.1:0-3849 GCA_040391725.1 Eoetvoesiella caeni
ATCAGGCGGGTGCGGCCGGGCGTTTTGCTGGAAAAAGCCAGGCGCCGCTGATTGGTAAGAACGTTGATGGCCGACGACTTGCCGCAGTTGGATCTGCCCACGAAGCAGACTTCCGGCGCGCCGGGCGGCGGCAACTGGTCGAGCCGGGCGGCCGAGGTGGTGAATGAGGCGCGGTGCAGAATGGACAAAGGGAGTACCAGGTGGGGTTATTGTGGGTCGAATCTAGCCCCTATTGTATAATTAGAGGTTTGAAACTGTAGCAGCCTTTTAATTGCGCCCTATCAGCAGGCCCCCGGCAGGCTGGGCCGCAGGCGGAAGGCGGGTGTCGGCGGCATCCCTGGCTTTGGACTGCCCGCCATTAAGAATAACGATCGGTCGAGGTTTTCATGAAGCGTGTGCTTTCCAGTATCTTCGTTGCCAGCAGTTTGCTGCTTGGTTCCTCATTGGCCAGCGTCAGCTACGCGGCCGATGCCGCCCCGGCCAAGCCCGATGCAAAAAAAGGCGAGCAATTGTTCGTCAACGGCGATGCGGCGCGAGGCATCCTGGCCTGTGCAAGCTGTCACGGCGCGGCCGGCAACAGCACCATTCCCACCAACCCCAATCTGGCTGCCCAGCCGCACGAATACCTGGCCAAGCAACTGGGCGATTTCCGCTCCAAAGACGGCAAGCAGCCGCCGCTGCGCCGTGGCGTAAACGGCGCGAACACCGTCATGACCACGTTCGCCTCCCAGCTTACGCCTGAAGACATGCAAAACATTGCGCTATATTTGTCGCAACAAAAGCTCGATTACGACAAAGCCGCCACCGCCACCAACGAAGCCACCATGCAGCTTGGCCAGAAAATCTGGCGCGGCGGCATCGACGAGCGCCGCGTCCCGGCCTGCGCGGCCTGTCACTCGGCCAACGGCGCGGGCTTGCCCGGCGAATTCCCGCGCCTGGCCGGCCAGTTCCCCAGCTATATCGCTGAGCAGCTCAAGCTGTTCCGCAGCGGCGATCGCGCAAACGGCGAAATGATGCACGACATCGCCGACCGCATGTCCGACTCCGAAATCGCCGCGGTTGCCGATTACGCAGCAGGCTTGCGTTAAAAATATAAATCAGCGCGCGGGCTCACCCTGCGCCACTACACGTTATGCAATGGGGGAGCCGATCATGGCGCCCCTATTTTTTTGCGAATGAAATTGTGAATCAAACTACCGTCCTTCGTCGTTGGGGTTCCGACTTGCTCGAACTGCTGGGATCCATGCGGTTCGCGGTCAGCCTGCTCATGTTCATTTGCGTGGCCAGTCTTATCGGCACGGTGCTGCAGCAGAATCAGGCGCCCAGCACCTATGTCGACAGATTCGGGCCGTTCTGGTTTGCCTTGTTCGACAAGTTTTCCATCTGGCACATCTACAACAGCTGGTGGTTTTTGCTGATCATGGGTTTTTTGGTGGTTTCGACCTCCATTTGCCTGCTGCGCAACGCCCCCAAGATGATCCGCGACGCGCGCTCTTTTCGCGAATACGTGCGCGGCGGCAGCCTGCGGGCCTTTCATCATCGTGTCGAGCTGGCCAGTCCGCTTGCGCCCCAGGAGGCCTCGGGCCGCATCGAGCCATGGCTGCGCAGCCATGGCTACAAATGGAAGCGGCGCGAGGACGAGGAAGGCGTGCTGCTGGCGGCCAAGAAGGGCAGCGCCAACCGCCTGGGCTATATTTTTGCCCACGCCGCCATCGTGATCATTTGCGTGGGCGGCTTGCTGGACAGCGAACTGCTGCTGCGCCTGCAAGTGTGGCTGGGCGACAAGCACCCCATTACCCAGAACATGATGATTGCCGACGTTCCCGAGTCGGGTCGCCTTTCAGCCGGCAATCCCAGCTTCCGCGCCAATATGCTGGTGCCGGACGGCAGCGTCAGCGGCAATGCCATCGTCAGCCTTGAAAACGGCGTGCTGGTTCAGCCCCTGCCGTTCTCCATCAAGCTGAACAAATTCGACGTCGATTACTATTCGACCGGCATGCCCAGCAGCTTCAAGAGCGACGTCGAGGTCATCGACCATGAAACGGGCAAAACCTTCAACAAGGTCATCGAGGTCAACGAGCCCCTGCGCTACAAGGGCATAACGGTTTATCAGTCCAGTTTCGACGACGGCGGCAGCAAGCTGGAATTGCTGGGCTACCCGTTGCGCGGATCCGGCGAGCAGACCTTCAATGTCGAGGGCGTGGTCGGGCAGGCCGCCAAGCTGCCGGCCGCCGCGGGCATCTCGAACGTGAGCGTCGATTTGACGGGCTTGCGGGTCATCAACGTCGAAAACCTCGACAACGGCAAAGAGCCCCAGGCCAAGGACGTGCTGCAGCAGGTGGCGGCCGTGACGGGCAGCGCCGCCGGCGCCAAGAACGAACATCTGCGCAACGTCGGCCCCAGCGTCCAGTACCGTGTGGTCGACAGCAACGGCCAGGCGTACGAGTTCACCAATTACATGCTGCCCATGCAACTGGACGGCAGCGAGGTCTTTCTGGCCGGTGTGCGCCAGTCCGCCGCCGAGCCCTATCGGTATATGCGCATTCCCGCCGACGCCAACCATTCCGTGGCCGAGTTCATGAGCTTGCGCGCGGCCCTGAACGACCCCGGCATGCGCGCCCAGGCCGCCGAGCGGTTCGCCCAGGCCAATGCCAACGATGCCGCGCAGCGCCCTTTGCTGCAAAAGGCGGCCGAGGGCGCGCTGGAATCGTTCGCGCGGGGCGGCTTCAATGAAATCGTCGTCAAGGTTCCCACCGCCGAGCGCGAGAAAGTGCTTGGATTCGCCGTGCCGATGATTCAACTGTCGCTGGCCGAGCTGCGCGATATCAATCGGGCCAGGAATGGCATGGCGCCGGTGGATCGCAGCAACCCGCAGGCCCAGCAGGCGGCCATGCACTGGACTCAGACCGCTTTGCTGGCCCTGGCCAATTTGCCCGATTACCCGGCGCCGGTGTTTTTGTCGCTGAAGAATTTCCAGCAGGTGCAGGCCAGCGTGTTCCAGGTGGCCCGCAGCCCCGGCAAGAACATCGTGTACCTGGGCTGCATATTTTTGGTATTAGGCGTATTCTCGATGTTCTACATACGAGATCGCCGCATCTGGGTCTGGATCAGGCCGCAAGGGCAAGGCAGCGAATTGCTGGCTGCCATGACATCTCAACGACGCACCCTGGATTTCAATCGTGAATTCGAGCGCTTCAAAGACGCTTTCAAGCGCCTGTCTACGTAACGAGGTTTAGCATGTCCGACACCACTCTCAACACGCCCGCGTGGCAGGACCCCATGGTTTCGAGCGGAGATTCGCGCGGCCAACGGGGCAAGCCCGACTGGACGGATATCCTGTTTTTCCTGATTCTTGCCGTTGGAGCCGGTTATGCGCTGTCCAACTACGGCAGCTATATGGATTACTACGAGAAGCTAATCCTGTGCGGCGCCGTCGTGGGTTTCAGTTGGGCGGCGTGGCTATGGCGGCCCCTGCGCGTGCTGATGGTGGCCAGCGGCCTGAGCGCGCTGTTCGCCATCTGGCTTTACAGCAATGGCCATGGGCTGACCCAGGGCGATATCACCCGGGCCGAAAGCGTCTTCTTCCTCAAGTATCTGTTCTCGTCCCAGTCGGCGATTTTGTGGATGTGTGCGCTGTTTGCGCTGGCAACCATTTGCTATTGGGTCGGCTTCGTCAGCAAGACGGCGGCCTGGATGGGCACGTTCCTGACCTGGGGCGCGGTATACGCCGGCGTGACCGGCCTGCTGGTGCGCTGGCGCGAAGGCCACTTGCTCGGGCCGGATATCGGCCACATTCCCGTCAGCAACCTGTACGAAGTCTTCGTGCTGTTCTGCTGGATGACCGCGCTC
>JBEBXF010000348.1:0-3845 GCA_040391725.1 Eoetvoesiella caeni
GCTGGCATAAGCATCGGGGCTGCGGGACGCCACAATCCAGTCCACGCCGGACCAGGCCGGCAAATCCTGTTCGCCGAACACCACGGCGGCAATACGCTCGCCCTGTCCCGCCCCCCGCTCCGCCTCGCCAAGCAAGCGCTCGCGCGGCAACAGCAGAAGCGGCGTGCGCGGCGCATAGTGGGCTTTCAGCGAACCCGACACGCGCGGCGCCTCAGCGTCGGGGCTGCCTATTTCGGCGCCCAGCACCTCGGCAAGCTGCGCCGCCGACACATGGCCGGGCCGTAGCAGCACAGGCCCCATGCCTTGCCCGATGCGCGACAGATCCAGGATCGTCGACTCGATGCCGACCTCGGATTGCCCGCCTTCCAGCACCATCAGGCGCTCGGGGAAAAGCTCGGGAAACTCCGCGCGCACATGCTCGGCGCGTGTGGGCGAAACCTGGCCGAACTTGTTGGCCGAGGGCGCGGCAACGCCCCCTTGTCCGCCCGGTTTGCGGCGCGCAAACTCCCGCAGCAACGCCTGGGCGACCGGATGCGACGGACAACGCAGCCCGATGCTGTCCTGCCCTCCGCTGACGGCGTCGGGAATATGCGAAGCACGCGGCAAAATCAGGGTAAGCGGGCCGGGCCAGAAAGCCTCGATCAGAATGCGGGCTTGCCTCGGAACCGAGCTTGCCCAGTAATCCACGCTGGCCTGCGGGGCCAGATGGACAATGACGGGGTGATTGGCCGGCCGACCCTTGGCGGCGTAGATGCGGGCAATGGCTTCGGGATTCTCGGCATCGCCGCCAAGCCCATAGACCGTTTCCGTGGGAAAAGCCACAAGTCCGCCCGCCAGCAACTGATCGACCGCCTGCCGCAGATCTTGCAGGGAAGGCGTGTTTTGGGGCTGCGCCATGATCAGAACTGGATGCCCAAGGCGGCGGCAACCCGCGCGGCGGAGCTCCGGGCCTCATCCAGCGATGCCCCAAGCACGTTCACATGGCCCATCTTGCGGCCGCGGCGCGCCTCGACCTTGCCATACAAATGCAATTTGGCGGCGGGCTCGGCCAGCACCGCGGGCCAATCCGGCTCGCACAGCGCGCCCGCTTCGTCGAACCAGACATCGCCCAGCACGTTCAGCATGACGCAGGCGCATAGATTGCCGGTGGCGCCCAGCGGCAGACCAGCCATGGCGCGGGCCTGTTGTTCGAACTGGCTGCTGATGCAGGCGTTCATGGTGTAGTGGCCGCTGTTGTGCGGCCGGGGCGCGATTTCGTTGGCCACCAGGCTGCCGTCGCGCAACACGAAAAACTCCACGCACAGCACCCCGCAATAATCCAGGCCCTCGGCAATGCGCAGCGCCGCATTCGTGGCCTGGTCGTACAAGGACTTGTGCTCGGCGGCCGCTTGCGCCGGCACCGACGATACGGCCAGGATGCCGTCGCGATGCTCGTTGGTCGCGGGCGCGTAGACCACGGTCTTGCCATCCAGCCCGCGCGCCATGACGATGGAAATCTCGAAATCCAGCGGCATCAGCGCCTCGAGCACACAAGCCGCCCCCTTGAAGCCGGCAAAAGCCTGCAAGGCTTCTTCGCGCGTGCCGACCCGAACCTGCCCCTTGCCGTCGTAGCCCAGGCGCGCCGCCTTGAGTATGCCCGGAAACAGGGTATCGGGAGCCGCCGCAAGATCGTCCGCGGCAAGTATGGGCGCATGCGGCGCCACGGGAACACCCATGCTGTGGATGAAGGCTTTTTCGCGGATGCGATCCTGCACGACGGCCACCGCATCGGCGGCCGGGCACACGCGGCTATTCTGCGCCAGGCGTTCCAGGCTTTGCGCCGGTACGTTTTCGAACTCGGTGGTTACGGCCCGGCACAAGGCGGAAAGGCGATCCAGCGCCTGGACGTCGTCGTAGTCGGCCCGGATGTGCAGATCGGCGGCGACCCCGGCCGGACACGGCTCGGCCGGCTCGAGCACAGCCACTTTATAGCCCAGGCTTTGCGCCGCATGGCAGAACATGCGCCCCAGTTGCCCGCCCCCTACGATGCCCAGCCAGTCTCCTGGCGCAATCGAATACGAGCTTGCGGGTTGGTTCATAAGTAATCCGGAATGATCAGTGGTAATGGCCGCGGCTGCGCGGCGCGCAGCTTGAACGGCAACAGGCCGATAAGCAGGCCTAAATATTAACGTGCGGCGGAATCACCATGCCGCGTGCGGCCTCGGTCTGCCGGGCGCGAAACGCTTCCAGCTTGACGCGCAGCGCTGCGTCGGTCGTGGCCAGGCAGGCAATGGCGTGCAGCGCGGCATTGGCCGCGCCGGCCTCGCCGATGGCGAACGTGGCAACCGGCACGCCCTTGGGCATTTGCACGATGGACAGCAGGGAATCCTCGCCGCGCAGATACCTGGAAGGCACCGGAACCCCGTATACGGGAACCGGCGTCAACGCGGCCATCATGCCCGGCAGATGCGCCGCGCCGCCCGCGCCGGCGATGATCGCCCGCAAGCCCCGGCCGGCCGCCGCCGCGCCGTAGTCGGCCATATCGTGCGGCATACGGTGCGCCGAGATGACGCGCAGCTCGTGCGGCACCTGGAACTCTTCGAGCATGGCGGCGGCGTTTTTCATGATGTCCCAGTCGCTGGACGACCCCATGATGATGCCTACCACAGGCGCCGCGCCGGCTTGCGTGTCGATGGATGTCATGAGGCCTCCGTCAGCTCGTCAGGCGGGTCACGGCTTCGCGATACTTGGCCGCCGTTTTTTCCAGGACGCTGGCGGGCAGACGCGGCGCCGGCGGGGTTTTGTCCCACACCTGGGTTTCCAGCCAGTCGCGCACGAACTGTTTGTCGAACGACGGCGGGCTGATGCCCTCGGCATACTCGGAAGCCGGCCAGAACCGCGAGGAATCGGGCGTCAGGACTTCGTCCATGAGGTGCAATTGACCCTGCTCGTCGAGCCCGAACTCGAACTTGGTGTCGGCGATGATGATGCCCTTGGTGGCGGCGAATGCCGAAGCTTCGATGTAAAGCTGCAAGGTGACCGCGCGTATGCGTTCGGCCATTTCCTGGCCGACTTCGCGCACCACGTGGTCGAAGTCCACGTTCTCGTCGTGCGAGCCGAACTCGGCCTTGGCGGCCGGCGTGAAGATGGGCTCGGGCAGGCGGCTGGCCTGGCGCAGACCGGCCGGCAAGGCCACGCCGCACACCGAGCCGCTGGCCTGGTAGTCTTTCCAGCCCGACCCGATGAGATAGCCCCGCGCCACGGCTTCCACCAGCACGGGCTTCAGGCGTTTGACCACCATGGCGCGTCCCTTGACCTGCTCGCGCTCGTCGGCGGCGACGACGTCGCACGGATCGATGCCCGTGGCATGGTTGGGCACGACATGGGCCAGCTTTTCAAGCCAGAACTCGGTGAGTTCGGTCAGCACCTGGCCCTTGCCGGGAATGGGGTCGTCCAGAATGACGTCGAACGCGGAAATACGGTCGGACGCCACGATAAGCAGCTTGTCGTCGCCGACGGCATACATATCGCGCACCTTGCCGCGACCCAGCAAAGGCAGGGACTTGATGCCTGATTCGTGCAAGGCGTGCATTTATTGCACCACCTGCTTGAGTTCGCCCGCGGCGTATTTTTGCGCCATGTCGCCAAGCGGCACCGGCTTGATCTTGCCCGCATTGCCGGCCGTGCCGAACTGCTCGTAGCGCTGCTTGCAGACTTCCTTGGCCGCCTGGCGGGCCGGCTTGAGGTATTCGCGCGGGTCGAACTTGGACGGATTCTCGGCCATGAAGCGGCGGATGGCGCCGGTCATGGCCAGGCGGATGTCGGTGTCGATATTGACCTTGCGGACGCCGAACTTGATGGCTTCC
>JBEBXF010000349.1:0-3831 GCA_040391725.1 Eoetvoesiella caeni
GGCATCAGCGCGTCCAGGCGATAGCGCGCCGCCCAGTAGGGCTCCTGGCGGCAGGCCTGGGCCTCGGTGGAGCCCGTCAGCGTGAAAAGCCCCGAAACCAGCGTTTGCAGCGCCAGGCCGTCCAGCGGCTGGCGATTGTGCTCGCCGAAGGGCCCCAGCGTGGCCTGGGTGCCGTCGGCCAGCAGGACGCAGGCATGCGCAACGCCCGACCGATGCGTGGCGCCGGACTCCCAGGCCTGCAACGAGCGGTCGGCCAGCCACGCCGCTACCGTGAGGTAGCCTGGCAGTCCGGCAAACTCCTTGAGCCCGGCTGCTTCCAGGTCTCCAAGCAGGCAACCCGGCTGCACGAACCACTTCGAGGCGTCGTTGGGCAGGCGCTGGCATTGCGTCAGGTGGCTCCCCAGCTCTACCCAAAGCACGGATTGATGCGACTGGCTGGCCGCCTGGTTGATGCCGTCCAGCGCCAGCACCACGCCATGCTCGGCGCACAGCGCGCGCGCATGGTGCAGGTCGGCGGCATTCAACGGAGTAAGCCGGGCGCTGCCGACCCCGTCGGACAGGCCGTAATCGAGGAAACTGCCCGCCACCCGGCGCTGCAGGCCCTGGCAGAAGGCCGCCCATGGGCTTTTCGACGAACGGCGCCCCATGAGGAACGCACGGCGAGAGGAAAACTGCATGACCATCATCCATTAAAACCAACGATACCGGCGCGGCGGCTCTACAATGCATGTTTCGTTGCAACCTTGCCAACCCTGCCTATGTCCCGCCTTGCCTCACGCACCGATCATGTGGTGCCATTCTACGCTGTGGAAGTCTTCAAACAAGCCAACCAGCTCAACGCGCTGGGACGCGACGTCATCAGCCTGGGAATCGGCGAGCCGGATTTCACGGCGCCCCCGCAAGTGGTCGAGACACTGGCCCGTGCCGCCAAGGCCAGCCTCAGCGGCTATACCTCGCCGGCCGGCCTGGCCGTCCTGCGCGAAGCCATCGCACTCTACTACAAAGACCATTTTTCCGCCTCGGTCGACCCGGAACGGGTCATCATCACCAGCGGCGCGTCAGGCGCCTTACTATTGGCCACCATGGCCCTGATCAACCCGGGCGACGAAATCCTGATGCCCGATCCCTCGTACCCCGCCAACCAGAATTTCATCCTGGGCGCGGGCGGCATCCCCCGACTCATTCCCTGCTCGGCCGAACAGCGCTTCCAGCTTTCCGCCCAGCACATCCGTGAGCACTGGGGGCCGGCCACCCGGGGCGTGCTTATCGCGTCGCCCAGCAACCCCACCGGCACCACGATCGCCTACGAAGACCTGAAGGAACTGGTGGCCGAGGTGCGGCAGCGCGGCGGTTTCATCATCATGGACGAAATCTACCTGGGCCTGTACTACGGCGACGCCCCGCGCAGCGCGCTGACCATCGACGACGACATCGTCATTATCAACAGCTTTTCCAAGTACTTCCACATGACGGGATGGCGGCTGGGCTGGCTGATCGCGCCAGCCGACATGATTCCGGCCATCGAAAAGCTGGCCGCCAGCATGGCCATCTGCGCTCCGACGCTGGCCCAGCACGCGGCGGTGACCTGCTTCGAGCCCGACGTCATGCGCATCTACGAAAACCGGCGCCTGTCGTTCAAGCAGCGGCGCGACTACCTGCTGCCGGAATTCGAACGCCTGGGCCTGCATGTGCCGGTGGCGCCCGACGGCGCTTTCTATATATACGCCGACATCAGCCGCTACAGCAACGACAGCGATGCGTTTTCCCACCGGCTGCTGCACGAAGCCAGCGTGGCGGCCGTGCCGGGGCGCGACTTCGGGCCGGCCCACGCCCGCCACACCATGCGTTTCTCGTATGCCACCGGCCTGGATCGGTTGCAGGAAGCCGTAGGCCGGATGGAAAACTTCCTGGCGAAGCTGGCCTAGGGGCGGCCAGCGCGGGCGGCGACACCGGCGCCGGGCCGGCGCCCTTCCGCGTATGCGGCAAGCCATATACGCCGGCCGGGCGAAAGTTATCAGCGCAACGGAATGCCCGACGCCAGGGCGATGCGCCGGCGCTCGGCCAGCACCTTGTTGCCGTAGCCGTTGTCGTCGACCCCCGAGGCGCCCACATAGCAGGCCAGGCCGCCCTGAACCGAACCGCGCCGCTTGATGCAGTCGGCCAGAATCTGCGAGCCGACGCGGATATTGACGATGGGATTGATGGCGGCATCGGCCGCATTGCCGTAGCGCGCGAACTTGTCCTTGTGCACGTCGGCCATGACCTGCATCAACCCCTGGGCGCCCACGTGGCTTTCAGCATAAGGGTTGTAGCGCGATTCGATGGCAATGACGGCCAGCAGCAGTTGCGGATCCAGGCCCATCTCCTTGCCCACGGAAAACGCGGTTTTCACCAGCACGCCCGCCACACTGCGCGCGATTTTGTACTTGCGGGCGATATAGCTGCGCAAGGCCTGCGCCTGGGCTCGCGTAACGCCTGGAATCTGCAAGGTCTCGTTGCCGCGCGGCAGGATCGGCGCCAGGCCGCGCCGGCTGGGCGCGGCGGTGGCGCCAACAGCCGCCTTGACCCCTTCGCCCGCCGCGGCGGCGGCCTGCATTCCCGACGCCCCGGATTCCGTGGCGTTTTCGGCGGAGGCCGAGGGCTCGATCGGCGACTGAGGAATTTCCGCCAAATCTTGATCGTAGCCGTTCAGCGTATCGTCGTCCTGCAGCGACACAGGCCGCAGGCTGGCCAGCAGCGCCTCGTGCATTTGCCGGGACTGTTCGCGCAACGACGGCACCGTAACGCCCAGAACGATCGTGACCAGCACGGCTATGCCCAGGTAGACGGCCGCCACATGCACGACTTCGCCCAATTGGTGCCGGGCGGTGCGCAGGGAACGCTTGATCAGATTTTCCGAACTCCTGTCGGCCATTAATGCATACCTAATAAAATAACGATAGTCGATGTTAACCTTAGACAGCCTTTTACACGAAAAATCCGGCTGACGCCCTGTTCGACCGGCCATGCGGCCGGCCCAGGCCCTGGCGCCGGACGTTCGAATCTCCCAACCGCACACTAAGCGAGCTTTCCTTGAAATACCGTGACCTGCGAGATTTCCTCGCCCAGCTCGAAAGCCAGGGCGAAGTGAAACGCCTCGCCATCCCCGTATCGACGCGCCTGGAAATGACCGAGATCAGCGACCGCGTGCTGCGCGCCGCCGGCCCCGCGCTGCTGTTCGAAGCGGCCACCCACAACGGCGCCGCCGCGGCCATGCCGGTTCTGACCAATCTGTTCGGCACCCCCAAGCGTGTCGCCATGGGTATGGGGGCCGACGACGTCGGCGCCCTGCGCGACATCGGCGAGCTGCTGGCGACCCTGCGCGAACCCGAAGCGCCGCACGGCCTGCGCGACGCTTTCGCCAAGGTTTCCATGTTGAAGTCGGCCCTGTGGGACATGAGCCCGAAATCCGTCAAGAGCCCCGCCTGCCAGGAAATCGTCCTGGAAGGCGACGAAGTCGATCTCGGCGCCCTGCCCCTGCAATATTGCTGGCCGGGCGATGTCGCCCCCCTGCTTACCTGGGGCCTAGTCATTACCCGGGGGCCCAACGCCCGGCGCCAGAACCTGGGCATCTACCGCCAGCAGCTCATCGGACGCAACAAGCTCATCATGCGCTGGCTGTCGCACCGGGGCGGCGCGCTCGACTTCCGCGACCACGCCCTGGCCAACCCCGGCCAGCCCTTCCCCATCGCCGTCGCGCTGGGGGCCGACCCCGCCACCATCCTGGGCGCTGTCACCCCCGTGCCCGACAGCCTGTCCGAATACCAGTTCGCCGGCCTGCTGCGCGGTTCG
>JBEBXF010000350.1:0-3800 GCA_040391725.1 Eoetvoesiella caeni
CGGGCCAGTGGGAATACTATTTTTACGTCGATCTTCTTGGCCATCGCAACGATCCGGCCGTCGCCACCGCGCTGGCCCAGCTGAAAAAGCGGGCTGCCTTCTTCAAAGAGCTTGGCTCTTACCCTATTCAGTAAAAGGCCCGCACGCATGACTATGCGCGATTCCGACCTTGCCGCGTCGAATGTCCAGCCGTCCGTACAGGTGGGCGTGCTGGCCGTGGTGGGCGTGGGCTTGATCGGCGGCTCGTTCGCCGCCGCCTTGCGCCGCGGCGGCGTGGCGGGCAAGGTGCTGGGCTGCGGCCGCCAGACGAGCACGCTGGAGCAGGCCCGCCGCCTGGGCCTCATCGACGAGGCCGTGACGCTGCAACAGGCCGCCGAACAAGCCGACATGATCTTGCTGGCCGCGCCGGTGGGTGCGACCCGGCGCATCCTGGAAGAGCTGGCGCCGCATCTGCGCAGCCGCAGCATCGTGACCGACGCGGGCAGTACCAAGCTGGACGTGGTGCGGGCGGCGTATGCGGCCCTGGGCGAAAAAGTGGCGCAGTTCATTCCCGGCCATCCCATCGCGGGCGCCGAAACCACGGGCCCTCAGGCGGCGGACGCCGATCTGTACGTGAACCGTACCGTCGTGCTCACCCCGTTGCCGGAAAACACCGCCGAGGCGAAGACCCTGCTGACCAAGGTGTGGGAGCGTTGCGGCGCGCGGGTCGTGACCATGGATGCGCAGGCGCACGACGTGGCCCTGGCTTCGGTAAGCCATGTGCCCCATTTCCTGGCGTCGGTATTCATGGAGCAGGTGGCCGCGGCTCATGATTCCAGCGCGCGCATGGCGCTGGCCGGAACAGGTTTTCGCGATTTCACGCGCATCGCCGCCGGCTCGCCGGAAATGTGGCGCGACATCTTCATGGCCAATCGCGATGCGCTGTTGTCCGAACTGCAAGAGGTCAAGGCGGCCCTGGAGCGCGCCGAGCAGTGCGTGCGCGAAGGCGACGGCAAGGGGCTGCACGACTTCCTGGAGCGCGCGGCGCTGGCCCGACGTTTCTGGGGCAGCCGGAGCGGCCTGTCATGAACATGGAATCCAGCTTGCGCTTGCCCGCGGCGCGCGCGGCACGCGGCGACGTCCGGCTGCCAGGCTCCAAGAGCATTTCGAACCGGGTCTTGCTGCTGGCCGCTCTGGCCCAGGGCACGACCCGCCTGGACGGACTGCTCGATTCCGACGACACGCGCGTCATGCTGGCCGCGCTGCGGCAACTGGGCGTCGCCATCGATGCCACCGGCCCGGCGCAGGTGGACGTGCATGGCGCGGGCGGGCGCTTTCCCCAGGCGCAAGGCGATTTTTTCCTGGGCAATGCGGGCACCGCCTTCAGGCCCCTGACGGCGGCGCTGGCCTTCATGGGCGGCGACTATCGGCTGTCGGGCGTGCCGCGCATGCACGAACGGCCCATCGGCGACCTGGTCGATGCGCTGCGCCAGGCCGGCGCCCAAGTGCAGTACCTTGGCAGCGAGGGCTATCCGCCCCTGGCCATCGGCCAAGGCCGCATCCGTGTGGACGCGCCGCTGCGCATCAAGGGGTCGGTATCCAGCCAGTTTCTGACGGCGCTGCTTCTGGCCGCGCCGATCCATGCGGCCCTGGCCGGCGAGGCGGTGGCCATCGAGGTCGAGGGCGAGCTCATTTCCAAGCCCTACATCCTGATTACGCTGAACCTGATGGAGCGTTTCGGCGTGCAGGTGCAGCGCGACGGCTGGCGCCGTTTCGTGATTCCCGCCGGCGCCTCCTATCGTTCGCCGGGCGCCATGACGATCGAGGGAGATGCCTCGTCGGCGTCGTATTTCATGGCGCTGGGCGCCATAGGCGGCGGACCGGTGCGCCTCCATGGCGTGGGTTCGGCCAGCATCCAGGGCGACATGGCGTTTGCCGATACGCTCGAGGCCATGGGAGCCCGGGTAGTGCGGCATCCCGACTCCCTGGAGGTCAGCGGCGTGCAGGTGGCGCGCGGCGCAAGGCTCAAGGCCTTCGACCACGACTTCAACCTGATTCCCGATGCGGCGATGACGGCGGCGGCCTTGGCCTTGTTTGCCGACGGCCCATGCATGCTGCGCAATATCGGCAGTTGGCGCGTCAAAGAAACAGATCGCATCCATGCCATGCATACCGAACTGGCCAAGCTGGGCGCCGAGGTCGAGTCGGGGCCCGATTGGCTTTGCGTGCGTCCGGTGGAGTTTTCGCGCTGGCGCGAGGCCAGTATCGCCACTTACGACGACCACCGCATGGCCATGTGTTTTTCGCTGGTGGCCTTCGGCCCTTGTCCCGTCACGATTCTGGATCCGGGTTGCGTGGCCAAGACTTTCCCCGATTATTTCACCGTTTTTGAAGGGCTGATCCAGCCATGAGTCCAACCGAGAAAGCTCCGGTCATCGCCATCGACGGCCCCACGGCTTCGGGCAAGGGCACCATCGCCCAGCGGGTTGCCCAGGCACTGGGGTGGTCGGTGCTGGATAGTGGGTCGCTGTACCGCCTTACGGCGCTGGCTTGCCTGGACAACGGCGTGGATCCCGCCGACGAGGCGGCCGTGGCCCAGGCGGCGCGCGGGCTCGACGTGCGTTTCGAAGACGGAAATATTTTTCTTTCAGATCAAGATGTTACCGAGCGTATCCGGGCCGAGGTGGTCGGCAACCTGGCTTCGCAGGTGGCGGTTCTGGGCGAGGTGCGCAAGGCGCTGCTGGATCGCCAGAGGGCGTTCCGGCGGGCGCCGGGCCTGGTGGCCGACGGGCGGGATATGGGAACCGTCGTATTTCCGGACGCTCCCCTGAAAGTCTTTCTTGTGGCCGATGTGGCCGCCAGGGCGCAAAGAAGATGTAAGCAGTTGAAGGAAAAGGGAATTTCTGCTAACCTAGCAAACCTTATGCAAGATATGGAAGCACGCGATGCGCGCGACCGTACGCGTTCGAACGCGCCGCTTGTGGCGGCGCCCGATGCGCATACGGTGGATTCCTCGAATCTATCCATTGAAGCAACCGTTGATGCAGTGCTCGGCCTTTGGTCGAGATTGGTGTCCTCGAAGGCCTGACGGTCTTTGCGGGATTTGTTTTTCACTCCACCGGGACTCGTGCGGTCTTGGTGTGTTTTTAATAGCCGTTCCGGCTTAATGGAATTATTTTAATGTCCTCCATTCCAACCACTGCCGCCGCTGGCGGCGAAAGCTTTGCCGACTTGTTCGCAGAAAGTATCAAGAACCAGGACATGAAGTCCGGTGAAGTCATTTCGGCCGAAGTCATCCGCATCGATCACAATTTCGTCGTGGTCAACGCGGGCCTCAAGTCCGAAGCTCTTATTCCTCTCGAAGAATTCCTGAACGATCAAGGCGAAGTCGAAGTCAAGGCTGGCGAGTTCGTTTCAGTCGCCATTGATTCGCTCGAAAACGGTTACGGCGACACCATCCTGTCGCGCGACCGCGCCAAGCGCCTTTCGGCCTGGCTGCAGCTCGAGCAAGCGCTCGAATCCGGCGAAATGGTCACCGGCACCATCACCGGCAAGGTCAAGGGCGGTCTTACCGTCATGACCAACGGTATCCGCGCCTTCCTGCCCGGCTCGCTGGTCGACCTGCGTCCCGTCAAGGACACGACGCCCTACGAGGGCAAGACCATGGAGTTCAAGGTCATCAAGCTCGATCGCAAGCGCAACAACGTTGTGCTGTCGCGTCGCTCGGTCCTTGAAGCCAGCATGGGCGAAGAACGCCAGAAACTGCTCGAAACCCTCAGCGAAGGCGCTGTGGTCAAGGGCGTGGTCAAGAACATCACCGA
>JBEBXF010000351.1:0-3795 GCA_040391725.1 Eoetvoesiella caeni
CGCTTGAGCGCCTGTTTCAGGCGGATGGCAAAAGCTTGTTTTTCGTCCAGATTCGACATGGACGAAGTTTGCTATATGCGCGCTGTCAATTGAAAACCATTTAGTTGTTGTAATATACCGATGAGTTCTTTATTTAAGATATTTGTCAGTTGGCTGGTCAAGCACCACTGGCGCCGGCGCGAAAGCCCTTTTGTCTGGCGACGTAAATACAGGATGGCATGTGAGCGATACAAACGAGACGGCTGCACGGCGTTCACCATTGCGTGGCGGCGGCAAAGTCAGCTTGGTCGAGATGGTCCGCATCATCCGGCGCGGTAAGCTGGCGATAGTGGCGACTACGCTGCTGGGGGCTTCGATAGCGTTCATCTATACATTCACGGCCGCTGAAGTATGGGTTTCGGTCGCCTATGTTGCAGCGCCCAGGGTCGAGCATTTCAAGGCTGAACTGGAGCGGCACCGGGCCTTCGCCCGAGTCACGGGCGAAGGGGTGATCAACGTATCCGCGCTTGCCAGCAAGCTGCTCAATGATTTCATTGCGCTCAGCGTCACCGAAAGCGTCAAGCAAGAGTTCATCCTGGGTAGTGCCTACTATAAAAGCCTGATTCGGGGGATGGATGCGGCCGATGCAGGCCAGGTGCTGCAGCAAGTGGTTGACGGGCTGCGGATCAAGGCGCCCGGCAGGGGCGATGTTTCTCCGCATGTCGGCCTGTCTTTCAAGGCCAATACCGCCGCCGATGCCAGGAGTGTTTTGGCCGATTACATCGCGTTCGTGAACAAACGGGCGTTGGCGCTTGTGGGCGACGAGTTCGCCGATCGCCTGCAGGCAAGCGTCCTGAGGCGTCAAGCCGAATTGGACAGCCTTGAGTTCAAGCAAGAGAGCGAGCGTAAAAGCTATATTGCAGAGTTGAAGGCGGCGCTTTCGACAGCGCGCAGTGCCGGCCTGAAGGACTATGTGGGCGGGCGAAGCATTTCCGACAGCGCCGTCGTTGAGCTGCTCAGCATGAATCGCTTGTCCGTGCTGGGGGAAAAATACCTTTCCGCCGAGCTTCGCACGGCCGAGGAATCCCCTTTGCGATTTCCGCCTCGATATTACGAGGTCAAGCGGGAACTGCAGTTGCTGAAGCCCTTGCTCGACTATCGGGCGGCGGGGCTATCGTACAGCTACAGTTACCAAATGCCGCCAACCCTGCCTCTTGACCAGGAGGGGCCTGCCAGAGGGCTTATCGTCGCGCTGGGGTTGTTGGCGGGGGGAGTGCTGGGTTGCGGGTGGGTGCTGGTTTCGGCCGTGCTGCGTAAATCCACGGCGCTGGAGCTTGTACAGCCGGCTTTGCTGGAAAACGCTGCCTAGCCTGGCTCGATTGCCCGGGCGGTCAAGGCAGCGGGGGCACGGCCGGCAACCATGGTTTTCGTTTCATGATTGCCGGGCTGCCGATGTTGCGCCGTTTATTTGCGCGGCGGGATTTGAATCAGGGTCTTGAGCTGTTCAGGCGTCAGCGGCTTGCTCAGCACCTTGAAGGCCATGCCGTCGGCCATCAGGAGATCCACGCCCGAGATCTTGTCGGGGTCGACCAGGCGTTTGGGGAAGAATTCGTCCCGTACCTTGCGGGCGGTTTCCATATCGACCTTGGCGAACTTGGCATAGGCGGCCAGTGCGTCGTCGCTGGAGTACATCCAGTCTATGGTTTCCCGGTAGGCCGCCATGAAGCGGTCGAGCGCGTCGCGCTTTTTCTCCAGCACGGAGGCGTTGGCGACCAGGGTCCGGATCGATTCGTCATGAATCTCCTGGATGTCGTTGGCGCGGGCGACGATGCGGATCTTGTTTTCTTTCATGGCTTGAAAGCCAAAGGGCGGAGCCGACCAGCCCACGTTGACCTGGCCGCTCATGACCTGGGTGAAGGTGGACGATGGGCTGCCCGTTGCCACGAGCTTGGACTTCAGGTTGTAGGCCTTCAGGAAACCAAGCGCCACGCTATTGGTCGACGAGCCGTGGGTGGAATAGGCGATGGTGGTGTCGGGGGTGGCGTCCTTGATGGTCTTTATCGGCGAGTCCGAGCGCACGTACCAGAAGTCCGCCGCGCCGGTCGCCTCCGAGCCGATGATGCGAATGGGCGCGCCCTTGACGAATGCGGCCATGACGCTGGTGGTGCCGGTGGCCGAGCCGATATCGACGCTGTTCGAAATGACGGCCTGCATGGTTTCGCCGCTGCCCTGGGTATACAGCATATCCAGGACGATGCCGTGTTTTTTGAAGATGCCGGCTTCGGTGCCCAGTTGCGCGATGGCGGTGTCCCAGTTGCCGCGCTGGCCCATGGCGATTTTCAAGGTGTCCGCCGCCGAGGCGGGGGCGCATGCGGCGAAGGACGCGGCCAGCGTGATGCCGGCCAGAAGGTGGTGTATTGCTTTCATCGTTTGTCTCCTGTTTTGAAGGTGATGCGGCTTTATTCCCTGCGGGATCGTTTTTTTCCGGCAAGTCGGCTGAACATGCTGTTGACTGCGACAGCGATGGCAAAAATGGCGATCAGCAGGGCGTACATGCCGGGCATGTCGAACCGCTGATAATGCTGGATGACCAGGAACCCCAGCCCCTGGTTGGAAAGCTTGGTTTCGGCCAGCAGCACCATGATGACGGACACGCCGAAGCCCAGGCGCATGCCGTTGACGATGGGTTCGCGCATGGCCGGCAGGTAGATGCGGGTGATCATTTGCAGCGGCGTGGCGCGCAGGCTGCGGCCAACACGCACCAGTATCGGCGGGATCCGGCGCATGCCGGTGGCGACAGCCAGCGCCACCGGGAAAAAGCTGGACAATACGCCCAGCGCTATCTTCGAGCCGGGCCCTACGCCGAACCACAGGATCATCAGCGGAAAAAAGATGATCTTGGGCGTCGGCCCCAGGTAGTACAGATAGCGCTCGAAGGCGCGTTGCAGGTAGCGGCTGCCTCCCAGCAGCATGCCGCCCGCCAGTCCCGTTGCACCGCCCAGGATCGTGGCCAGTATGATTTCGCCGGCGGTGGCCCAGAGATTGCTGTAGAACTCGGGGTCGATGAGCAGGTGATACAAGGCGGCCGCCACGGCGGGCAGGCCGGGCACCACGTCCCGGTACAGCAGGCCCGACATGGCCAGCAGTTGCCAGGCCGCAAGGATGACGATGATCAGCCCCAGGCGCAGCATCAGGACGTTGCGGCGCAAAGCAAGGGCGGATGAGGGTTTCATGAGCCCGGACGCAGCCATTTTTCTATCCTTTCCATAATGATGAAAACGACGACACTGACCAGCACGACGAAGCAGATCGCTGCATACGTGCCCGGAAGGTCGTAGCGTTCGGCCAGTTCATTGATGAGCGGGCCGAGTCCGCCGAAATTGATCAGGAATTCGACGCCCACCACATTGATCAGGGCAAAGATGAGCCCGATGCGCAGGCCCGAGAAAATGCTGGGCAGGGCGGCGGGGAACATGATCTTCCAGAACAATTGCCATGGCGTCAGGCGAAAGCTGCGCCCGGTGGCGATGAGCGCGCGCGGAATGGCGTCCAGGCCTTCGATGGTAAGCAGGACGACGGGCGGCAGGCCCGAAAGCACGCCGATGGCGATGATGGTCCAGGGGCTGCGCCCGAAAATCACCAGGAACAGCGGATAGGCCAGCACGATGGGCGCCGCGGCCAATGCGGCAACCCAGGTTTCGATGGATTTGCGCCAGACCAGATGGCCTTGCAGCAAGGTGCCGAAGGGGATGCCTATGGCTGCCACCAGCAGCGCCGCCGTGCCGGCTTCTCCGGCCGTGACCAGGAAGCGGTGCA
>JBEBXF010000352.1:0-3783 GCA_040391725.1 Eoetvoesiella caeni
GATACTTGGTTTTTTCCTGCCAGCCCAGATCGAAAATACCCACGCTGGGCCAGCCATAGCCGTCGACCACGCCGCGCTCGAGCGCGGTGTAGACTTCGCCGGGCGGCACTTGCAGCGGCAAGGCGCCCAACGACTGGAAGAACCCGCGGTACACCGGAACGCTGCGCAGCTTCATGCCGCTGAACGAATCGTCGACCGGCTTTTTATTGGTGTAGATGTGATACTTGAGGCCTTCGGTTTCGCGGCCCAGCCACACCATATTGGCTTTTTCGCGATGGATTTTATCCATGAGCTCGTAGCCGCCATTTTTACGCAGCTCGGCCATGGGCACCGAGGTAAAGCTCAAAGCCAGCGCCTCGGGCACCAGGTTGGCATGGAACACGCCGGTGGTGCTGGCCAGGTCCACCACGCCCGAGCGCACGGCGTTGCCGATTTCGAACGGAGGCATGGTTTCGGGACCGCCCAGCAGGTTGATTTGCAGGACGCCCTTGCCTTCCGCATTGACCTTCTTGACGAAAGCCTCGAAAGTGCGATCGAAGAACGAGTCTTTGGCAAAGGCGCTGACGGCCTTGAGCGTGACTTCGGCGCTCTGCGCCGCAAAGCTGGCAAAACCCAGCGCGACGGCAACTCCCGCCAGCATGAACTGTTTCTTCATCGGTGTATCTCCTTATGGTGTAACCATTAACTGTGGCAGCCCCGTAGCCAGCCACGGCAAGAACAGAAGCGCCCCCAATACCAGCACTTCAAGAATGATGAACGGCATGACCGAGCCGTAGATTTGCGTAAGCCGGATATGGCCCGGCGCAACGCTTTGCATGACCATGCACAGCAAGCCGAAAGGCGGCGTGAGCAGGCCGATTTCCATGGCCAGCAGCAGCATGACGCCCAGCCAGATGGGGTCGATGCCCGCGCTGTTGGCCAGGGGCATGAAGAACGGCAGGGTGATCATCATCATGCTGACCTGGTCGATGATGCAGCCCAGGAACAGCAGAATGGCCAGCATGCCCATGACCAGGTAAACGGGCGAAAGATGGTACTGGCCGATCATCTGCAACAGGCCCGTGGTGGCCCCTGAAAAGCTAAGCAGCTGCGAGAACGTGGTGGAAGCCACCAGCACGAACAGGATGATGACCGAGATGCGGGCGGTTTCCATAAGCGCCTTGTACAGCGCCTGCCACGTGCACGCGCGGTAGCAGATCATGGCAATGACCGAGGCCACGGCGCCGATGGCGGCCGACTCGGTTGGCGAGGCCCAGCCCACCAGCATGCTGCCCACCACCGCCACGAAGATGCCGAACAAGGGCAGGACGTCGCGCACGAAGGGCTTCCAGCGTTCCCAGCCGTGCTTGCGCTGCTCGGGGTCGTAGGCCGGGGCAAGGCCAGGCTCCACGGTGCAGCGGATCATGACGTAGGCCACGAACAGCACCGCCAGCACCAGGCCTGGCACGATGCCGCCGATAAGCAATTGCGAAATGGAAATGCCGGCCAGGCTGCCCAGCATGACGGCCAGGGCGGATGGCGGAATCAGCATGGCAATGCCGCCCACCGCCATGATGGGCCCCATGGCGATTTTGGGCTGGTAGCCACGCTTGAGCATTTCGGGCAGCAAGGTGCCGCCCATCATGGCCGTATTGGCGATGGTCGAGCCGGACAAGGTGGCGAAAATAGTGCCGCCCACGATCGACACGATGGAAAGCCGGCCCGGCAGCTTGGCGATGAGCTGCTCGATGGACGCAATGGCGCGAAACGCCAGGCCGCTGTGAAACAACAGCTCGCCCATAAGAATGAACAGCGGGATGGGCGTCAGCGAAAAACTATTGACCGACATGATCGAGTTGCGCACCAACTGGCCCAAGCCAGCTTCGCCACCCATGAAGACCCAGGCGCCCAGCAAGTTGACCCCCAGAAAAGCAAACGCCACCGGCACACCGATAAGCATAAGCAGGAACAACACGCCCAATAACAGGCTCAATGCCAATTGCCATTCCATTACGCCGCCCCCAGGTGTTCGGTCTTGAAAGCCACCGCAAGCCGGCGCACGAATTCCACGGTCAACAGAATGAACGAAATCGTCATGGGAAGAGCCAGCCACCACTCGGGGAAGATAAGAACCTTGAACACCATGCCGCCCTGCTGCATGCTGTCGAACAGGCTATAGACGCTTTGCACGGCCAGAATGGCGCACACGGCCAGGCAAATGAGTTCGCCGATGACGTCGAACCACCATTTCGTTTTGCCGGTAAGGCCGCGCACCAGGATATCGACGCGGATGTGGTCGTTGGTATAGACCAGCCACGGCGACGCCAGGAAGGCCGAGATCATGAGCATGTATTCAGTGACTTCCACCGACCAGGTAATCGTTGTAATGCCCAGGTTGCGCAACAGCACGTCGGCGCACACCAGCAGGGCCATGGCCCCGAACAGCACCGCCGCAATCAATCCCGTCCCGATCATCAGGCCGCGGTAGACCCGCATGCCCGCGCCCAGCGGCGCCTGTGCTTCCTGCTGATTGCCAGCATCTTCCATAAAACCTTCCTGCTTGATTATTTATTTGAACAACGACCGCGGCCATCCCTTGTCCCGGGACGTAATGCGGGAGAATCATTTTAGTCTTAAACTATTATTAAGAAACTAGGGATATTGCTAGGCCTTGCCCATACTGAAGAGGCCTGGCGCGGGTTGCCGGTTTTTATGCCAAAATCTCGGCTTTAGGCGGCACAAACGCATGAGTTCCCACAATGCGCTGTTCCATTCGCTTGAAGAGCAGGGCTGGGCCGTCAGCGATACCCTTGTCCCCGCAAGCTGGCGCGCAGCCTTGCTCAAGCAGGGCCAGGAGCTATGGCACGCAGGCCATTTCCACGAGGCCGGCATAGGCCGGGGGCAAAGCCATCAGCAAAGGCCCGACATCCGCGGAGACTCGATCTGCTGGGTCGAATCCGGCTCGCTGCATGCGGGCCAGCCCTTTTTTACATGGATGCGGGAATTGCGCCACGAACTGAACGCCAGGTATTACCTGGGCCTGCGCAGCCAGGAATTCCATTTTGCGCGCTACGAAGCCGGTCGCGGCTACAAAAAGCACATCGACCAGCACCACGGCACCGGACACCGGAAGATCTCCGTTGTCCTGTACTTGAACCCGCACTGGAAGCCGCTGGACGGCGGCGAGCTTTGCCTGTACCACCCCGACGGCCACCGCGAAACGCAACGCATACTGCCCATGCCGGCGCGGCTGGTGATTTTTCGCAGCGACCTGATTCCGCACGAGGTCCTGCCATGCCGCCAGGCCCGCTGGAGCCTGACCGGCTGGCTGCGCTCGGATGAGCCGCCGCTGAAATCGCTGGGCGCGGATTCCTAGCGCGCTGCCGGCCACATGGCCAGTTCAGACTCCGCAGTCGGGCATGCGGATCAGGCGAACGACACGCTACACGCTTAGATACGCGCGCCGGACTTCGTCGTTGGCGGCCAGGTCTTCCATGGAGGCCTGGTAGCGTATCTGGCCTTTTTCCAGCACATAGGCCCTGTCGGAGACCAGCTCGGCAAAATGCATGTTCTGCTCGGAAAGCAGGATGCTTACACCTTGCTGCTTGAGCTCGATGATCATGTTGGCCATTTGCTCGACAATAAGCGGAGCCACGCCTTCGGAGGGCTCGTCCAGCAGCACCAGGTATGGATTGCCCATAAGCGCCCGGGCCACCGTGAGCATTTGCTGTTCGCCGCCGCTCATGCGCCCGCCGGGGCGCAGGGGCATTTCGCCCAGATTGGGAAACAGATCGAACAAGCGCT
>JBEBXF010000353.1:0-3760 GCA_040391725.1 Eoetvoesiella caeni
GGCTCGACGCGCTGACCGAATACATCAAAACCATAGGCCTGTTCCGCACCAAGGCCAAGAACGTCATTCAGACCTGCAGAATCCTGCTCGAGCAATACAAGGGCGAGGTTCCCGACGACAGAGCCGCCCTGGAGGCCCTGCCGGGCGTGGGACGCAAGACCGCCAACGTCGTGCTCAACACAGCATTCGGCCACCCGACCATTGCCGTGGACACGCATATATTCAGGGTCGCCAACCGCACGGGACTGGCGCGCGGCAAAACCGTCATGGAGGTCGAGCGCAAGCTGGAAAAATCCGTGCCGGCGGAATACCGCCTGGACGCGCACCACTGGTTGATTCTGCACGGCCGCTACATCTGTGTTGCCCGCAAGCCCAAGTGCCCGCAATGCGGCATCGCCGATCTTTGCGAATACAAGGACAAGACTGTCGGCAAGTAAGCGGCAAGCCCTCTTTCGTCACATATATTAACGAATCTCCGGGCGGCCCGGCGCGTCGTCATTCCTTGCACAAGCTCAATATCCATGCGGTTTTGGGGTTTTCCATAGACCTATGACAAACCCGCATATTCTTTTAAAAAAGAAGATCCCATACTGCTTACTGACGTTGAGCGAATATCGCCGACAACAAGGAGCGCAACCATGACCAAGCTCGCACTTGAAGTCGTCGGACTGCAAGCATGGTACGACGGCTCTCAAATCCTGCACGGCATCCATTTCAACGCCGCGGCGGGCGAAGCCATTACCTTGCTCGGACGCAACGGATCCGGGCGCACCACCACCCTGCGCGCCCTGCTGGGCCTCACCGGAAAACGCGCGGGCTCCATTCTTATACACGGCACCGAATCCATACATCTGCCCACCGCAAAAATCGCGCATCTGGGCATGGGCTACTGCCCCGAAAGCCGCGATATTTTCACCGGGCTCACCTGCGAAGAAAACCTGCTGTTGCCGCCATCCACCGAAGACACCCTCGGCGGCGGCATGTCCCTGGCCGAAATCTACGAACTCTTCCCTTATCTCGAAGAACGCCGGCACTTGCCGGGCTCGCATTTCTCGCGCGGCGAACAGCAAATGCTGGCCATAGCGCGCATCCTGCGCACCGGCGCCAACATCCTCCTGCTGGATGCGGTTTCCGAAGGCCTGGCGCCCATCGTCGTGCACGCGCTGGCCCACATGATCTCCGTCCTGAAAGAGCAGGGCTACACCATCGTCATGGTCGACCAAAGCCCGCATTTCTCCGCGTCCCTGGCCAGCCGCTTCTACCTTATCGAAAACGGAACCGTCGCCACGCAATTCAATTCCAGCGAGCTGCCGGCCCATCAGGACGCCCTGAACTCGATGCTGGGGGTCTAAACCCCCCTACGCCTCGGATAGGGCTCCAGGCGCCTTTTCAAGGCAATACACACCTCATCCACCGCTGCCACACGCACAAAAACAAAGGGCCGGGCTCCATATTGTGGAACCCGGCCCCGGCTTATGCGACCGAAGCCGCATTCCGCTTGTTGCGACGGCGATCAGGCCTCTTCTTTTTTATTGCCCAGGCCCAGATAGCTTTCGATCACCCTGGGGTTGCCGCTGAGGTCTTTGGCGGGGCCTTCCAGCACGATTTCGCCGGTCTCCAGCACATAGCCGTAGTCGGCCACTTGCAGCGCCGCACGGGCGTTCTGTTCGACCAGCAAAATGGACACACCGGTGCTGCGCAGCCGCGCGATGATATGGAAGATTTCACGCACGATGCGGGGCGCCAGGCCGAGGCTGGGTTCGTCCAGCATCAGCAGTTGCGGCTGGGCCATCAGGGCGCGCCCCACGGCCAGCATCTGGCGCTCGCCGCCCGACAATGTGCCGGCCTGCTGCATGCGCCGTTCGCGCAGGCGCGGGAACAGGTCGTAGACCTCTTCCATTTTTTGCTTCCATCCGGCCTTTTTCTGGCGATACAGGCGGAAGCCGCCCAACAGTAGATTGTCTTCGACGGACATGCTGCCGAACAATTCGCGCAGCTCGGGCACCAGCGACATGCCGCCGGCCACCCGGCGTTCGACCTGCCACCCGGCGACGTCGGTACCCAGGTATTGCACGGCGCCGCTGGCGTGCCCGGCCGTGGGCAAAGAGCCCATGATGGAGTTGAGCAAGGTGGATTTGCCCGCGCCGTTGCCGCCGATGACGGTGACGATGCTGCCCGGAGGCACGGCGATTTTGGCTCCCACCAGGGCATGCACCTTGCCGTATTGTGTGGATAGATTGTCGACCTCGAGAAGAGGCTGTTGATTTACGGGCGTCGTCATGCCGCACCTCCTGCTACAACGGGCGCTGCCGCCGGTTCATCGTCAAGTTCCAGATCGTCGTCGATACCGCCCAGATAGGCTTCCAGAACCTTGGGGTTCTGCTGCACATCGGCAGGCAGGCCTTCGGCCAGCTTGGTGCCGAAATCCATGACGACCAGATGGTCGGTAAGATTCATGACGAAGTCCATGTCGTGCTCGACCAGCAGGATGCTCATGCCTTCTTTGCGCAGTTGGTCAAGAACCTTCGCAAGCTCCTGCTTTTCTTTGTAGCGCAAGCCGGCGGCCGGCTCGTCGAGCAGCAGCAGGACGGGGTCGGCGGCCAGGGCACGCGCGATTTCGATGATGCGTTGCTGGCCCAGGGCCAGGTTGCCCGCCTGTTCGTACAGGTAGTCGCCCAGGCCCACGCGTTCGAGTTGTTTGGCTGCTTCGTAAAGAAGCTCGGACTCGTCCTTGCGTTCGAGGTGCAGCGCGGCGGAAACCACGCCGACCTGGCGGCGCAGGTGCGCGCCCAGCGCGACGTTCTCGATGACGGTCATGGTGGGCAATAGCTGCACATGCTGGAAGGTGCGGCCGACGCCCAGCTTGGCGATTTCACGCGAAGGCAGCTTGTCGAGGCGGTTGCCCAGGAAATTGATGGTGCCGCTGGTGGCCGGCAGCACGCCGGTAATGAGATTGAAGGTCGTGGACTTGCCGGCGCCGTTGGGGCCGATGAGGCCCATGATTTCGCCGGCGCGCAACGTGAAGCTGATGTCGTTGACCGCCACCAGGCCGCCGAACTCTTTGCGGGCCGCGTCGAGTTCGAGCACCAGCGACCCGCGCTCGGGGCGCGACCGCTGCGGCAAGTCGGCGGCCTTGGGAGGCGCAGCCTGCCTGCGCTGCGAAGCCTTCTGGCCGGTCAGGGCATTCCACCACGAAACGATGATGGGCCAGACGCCGTCGCGCGCATATTGCAGCACCAGCACCATCAGCACGCCGAACACCACCAGCTCGAAGTTGGACGTGGTGTGGATGATTTGCGGCAGGACGTTCTGGATTTGGTCTTTGAGAACCAGGATGAGGCCCGACCCCACCACCGCGCCCCAGACGCTGCTGCCGCCGCCCACCACAGCCATGAACAGGTATTCGATACCGTAGTTCAGCCCGAAGGGGCTGGGGCTGACGGCGCGCTGCATATGGGCGTAAAGCCAGCCCGACAGGCAAGCCAGCAGCGCCGAATACACAAAGATGATGATTTTGTACGACAGCATGTTGATGCCGAAGGACTCGGCCATGCCGCCGCCGCCCTTGAGCGCGCGGATGGCCCGCCCTGGACGGGAGCTGAGCAGATTGCGGGTAGCCCACGTGGACAGCAGCACGGCGACCCAGATCAAATAATAAATATGCCGCCCTTCGGACAAGGACACGCCGAAGATGTGGATGGGCTCGATGCCGGCGATGCCGTCGTACTGGCCCAGGAACTCGAGGTTGCCGAACAGGTAG
>JBEBXF010000354.1:0-3749 GCA_040391725.1 Eoetvoesiella caeni
AGGGGTTCGACCAGGTGCAGCGCCTGTCCATGGGCATGAGCGGAGATTTCGGGTTGGCCATCGAAGAGGGCGCAACCGAAGTTCGTATCGGATCGGCCATTTTCGGCCAGCGCGATTATGCGCATTAAGTCCAGAAGGAGCGGATACATGCGAAAAATTGGTTTCGGAGGCTTCAAGGCCGCGATGGCGGGCCTGGCCTTGTTGGCCGGACTGCAGCCGGCGCATGCCGATACCCTGAGCGTGGTGAAAGAGCGTGGCTATGTGCAATGCGGCGTCACCACCGGGTTCGCCGGGTTTTCGGCGCCCGACGAAAAAGGGCAGTGGCGTGGCCTGGATATCGACATGTGCCGCGCGGTGGCCGCCGCCGTGCTGGGCGATGCCGGCAAGTTCAAGGCGGTGCCGCTGAATTCCCAGCAGCGGTTCACCGCGCTGCAGTCGGGTGAAATCGATCTTCTGGCGCGCAACACCTCGGTGACCGAACAGCGCGACACGGCGTTGGGCGCCATTCACGCTGGCATCAATTTCTACGATGGCCAGGGTTTTCTGGTTCCCAAGGCGCTGGGCGTCAAAAGCGCCAAGGAACTCGACGGCGCGACTATTTGCATGCAAACCGGCACGTCCAACGAAAACACCATGGCCGACTGGGCCCGCGCCAATCACATCCAGTACAAGCCGGTGGTCATCGAGCAGTTCAGCGAGGTGGTCAATGCCTTTGCCGCGGGCCGCTGCGACGTGTTCAGCACCGACGCCTCGGGCCTGGCCTCCATACGCATCGCCAGGCTGAAGAACCCCGACGACTACGTGGTGCTGCCGGAAATCATTTCCAAGGAACCCCTTGGGCCTTTCGTGCGCCAGGGCGACGACGTGTGGCTCAATGTCGTGAAGTGGAGCTTGATGGCCATGATCGAGGCGGAGGAACTGGGCGTGACTTCCAAGAATGTGGATCAGCAACTGAAAAGCCCCAGCCCCAGCGTGCGCCGCCTGCTGGGCGTGACGCCCGGCGCGGGCAAGAACCTGCATCTGGGCGAAAAATGGGCCTACGACATCATTCGCCAGGTGGGCAACTATGGCGAAAGCTACGACCGCAATGTCGGCATGGGCAGCCCGCTGAAGATACCTCGTGGCCTGAACGCGCTATGGAACCAGGGCGGGCTGATGTACGCGCTGCCGGTGCGTTAGGGGCGGCGCGCGGCTGCATCAGCGCCGCTGAAAGCGCCCGTCGGGCAGGCGCACGATGGCCGAGCTCAATTCCAGTTCGAGCAGTTGGCTGTTGAGTACAGGCCAGTCCATGCCCGTGCGCGCCTGCAAGATATCGATGTGTACCGGGTCGTACCCCAGGGCCGCCAGCAGTTCGGCATGTTGCGGCTTGCGTCGGGCCGTCGTTTCGGGGCGCACACTTGCTAAGGATGGGGTTGACTGAAGCTGGCCGAGTTCCTCGTCGATGTCCTGGCCGGACTCGACCAGCTTGGCGCCCTGGCGGATCAGGGCGTGGCAGCCGCGTGACTGCGGAGAATGGATGGAGCCGGGGATGGCGAAGACTTCGCGTCCCATTTCGGCCGCCAGCCTGGCGGTAATGAGCGAGCCGCTGCGCTTGGCCGCTTCCACCACCAGCACGCCCTTGGCCAGGCCCGCCACAATGCGGTTGCGCTTGGGAAACTGGTAGGCGATGGAGGGCGTGCCCAGCGGAAACTCCGACACCAGGGCGCCCTCCGCCGCGATGCGGCGGGCAAGATCCAGGTTGGAGGCCGGATAGATGAGGTCGATGCCCGTGCCCAGCACGGCGATCGTGCCGCCCGCTTGCGGCCCCGCGGCAAGAGCCCCCTGATGCGCGGCGGCGTCGATGCCCAGGGCCAGCCCGCTGGCGATGCACCAGTTGCGCCCGGCCAGGTAGCGGGCAAAGGCGGCGGCGTTGTCCAGGCCCCCGGCCGTGGCGTTGCGCGCCCCCACGATGGCCAGGGTGGGCCGGTTGAGGAGTTCGACCCGCCCGTTGACGTAAAGAGCCAGGGGAGGATCGTGGATGTCGAGCAGCGCCTTCGGGTAGCCGGGGTCGGCCAGTGTGACGAGGTGGTGGCCGGGTTCGTCCAGCCACTTCAGCGTGCGGGCGATGGCTTCTTCGATTTGCGCACTGGCCGGCCGCGACAATTGCCTGGCCAGGTCGTGCGGCAGGATCTTGGCCAACGAAGCGGAAGACATGGCGTAGATGTCTTGCGGCAGGCCGATACTGGCCAGCAGCAGCCTGGCCTGGGCCGGCCCGAGGTCGGGTTCCAGGGTCAGGCGGATCCAGGCGCTGAGTTCTTCGGAGGGCAAAGGGACGGACATGGCCGAAGTGTGACACATCGCAAGAGGTTTGCGTGCGGCAAGTGCGGCATAAAGTCATACCGTTGTTTGGCCGGGAACTCCCGTGTTGTCCCTTGTTATAATTGACAAAGACGTTTTCGTGGACAGATTTCCAATGGCTTTGCTTCCCATCCTGCATTATCCCGATCCGCGCTTGCACAAAGTGGCCAAGCCGGTCGAGGTTATCGACGATCGCATCCGCGAGCTGGTGCGCAACATGGCCGAAACCATGTACGACGCGCCGGGGGTGGGGCTGGCCGCCACCCAGGTCGACGTGCACGAGCGCGTGGTGGTCATCGACGTCTCCGAAGAAAGCAACAATCTGCTGGTGCTCATCAATCCCGAAATCACCTGGAAAAGCGACGAGCAGCAGGTGTACGAAGAAGGTTGCCTGTCGGTTCCCGGCGTCTACGACGAAGTCAAGCGCGCCGCGCGCATCCACGTCAAGGCGCACAACGAAAAAGGCGAGGCCTTCGAGTTCGATGCCGAAGGCCTGCTGGCGGTGTGCGTGCAGCACGAGCTCGACCATCTGCTGGGCAAGGTGTTCGTCGAATACCTGTCGCCGCTCAAGCAAACCCGCATCAAAACCAAGATCCGCAAGCAAGAACGCGAAGCCGCGCGCGTCTGACCCATGCGCATTGTTTTTGCCGGCACCCCCGAGTTCGCCCGCCTGGCCCTGCAGGCCATTCTTGCCGCGGGCCACGAGGTGCCGTTGGTGCTTACCCAGCCCGACCGCCCGTCCGGGCGCGGCCTTAAGCTCACCCCCAGCGCCGTCAAGCAGGCCGCCGTTGCGGCCGGCATCGAGATCATGCAGCCGCTTGGCTTGCGCCTGGAGGGCAAGTACCCCGACGACGCCGCGCAGGCGCGAAAGGCCCTGCAGGAAGCCGCGCCCGACCTCATGGTGGTTGCGGCCTATGGGCTGATCCTGCCCAAATGGGTGCTCACACTGCCTCGTCATGGCTGCTTCAATATCCATGCCAGCCTGCTGCCGCGCTGGCGCGGCGCGGCGCCCATACAGCGGGCCATCGAGGCCGGCGATACCGAAACAGGCATCACCATCATGCAGATGGACGAGGGCCTGGATACCGGCGACATGCTGCTGACGCGCACCGTGCCGATCGGCGCCGCGCATACCGCGGCAAGCCTGCACGACGAACTGGCCAGCGTGGGCGCGCAGGCGATCCTGGAGGCCATTGCGCAATGCGAGCAGGGCGCGCTGGCGCCGCGCCCGCAGCCCGCCGAGGGCGCTACCTATGCCGCCAAGCTCGAAAAATCCGAGGCGCCGCTCGATCTTTCACAGCCGGCCAGCGTGCTGGCGCGCCGCATTCGTGCGTTCAACCCCGTTCCGGGCGCTACCGTGCGTTTGCCGGGGCTGAACGATGCGGTGAAGGTATGGTCGGCCCAGGCGCTTG
>JBEBXF010000355.1:0-3718 GCA_040391725.1 Eoetvoesiella caeni
CGAACCAATGAGCATCGACAATGGCGGGCAATAACGGCGTATACGCAAAACGCGCCAACCCGATACCGACCAGGCTGGCGCAAAAACCGGACAGCGCTCCCCGCCATGCCGTCACAGCTCGGCCATCGTGCGTCTCGTTCTTCCAGCCGATTACGGGCTTGCTCATGAATCGTCCTTGGTCTATATGGATGAAACAAGGCTACGCGCGATGGATAATCTTGAAAATTGAATTTATTTGATCACATATATCTATAAATAAGATATGTAGTACACTCCGCCAATAAGCAAAACCTCCACTGAAAACACCGCAAACGGGGCATCCGCAAGGGCTTGGACCCGAGTCCGCGGCATCTCTTCAAGGCGCCGTACCGTTGCGCAGTTCTACGTCATGGCAAACACATGGACATAGCCGATCTGAAAACATTCGAGGCGGTCGCCCGCCACGAAAGCATGAACAAGGCGGCAACCGAGTTGCACACGGTTCAGTCGAATGTGACAACGCGCATCCGCTCCCTGGAAACCGAGCTTGGCGTCGAGCTTTTCAGGCGTCACGCGCGCGGGGTCGCGACAACCCCTGCGGGGCAGCGCCTCCTGCCTTTCGCAAACAGAATCGCCAAGCTCATCGCCGAGGCCCGGACAGCCGCCATGGACGAGGGCGTGCCCAACGGTTCTCTTTTGCTGGGCGCATTGGAAACCACGACGGCGCTTCGCCTGTCTCCGCTTTTGACGGATTTCGCCGGGCGCTACCCGGATGTCCGCCTGGTCGTCAACACCGGCACGACGGCCAAACTGCTGCACGAAGTCCTGGAATCCCGGCTGGACGGCGCTTTTGTGGCGGGACCGATCACGCATCCCGACCTGCATCAAGAAATCATCTTCACCGAAGAACTGGTCTTGGCAACCAGCCCCGCCATTCGTTCGCCGAAAGACTTGGCGAACGCCACGGACCTGCGCACGGTTGTCTTTCAGTACGGATGTTCTTATCGACAACGGCTGGAATCGTACCTATCGGGCCTGGGCATCGTCACGGCCCAGCCCCTGGAGTTCGGCTCGCTCGACGCTATCCTGAGCTGCGTTTCCGCCGGAATCGGGGTCACGCTGCTGCCGAGGGGCGTCGTCGCGCAGGCAGCCAAAGCCAAGGAAATCGCCCTGCACCGCCTTCCACCCGAACAGGCGCGCGTCCAGACGCTGTTCATTCGCCGCCGCGACAGCTACGTTTCCAGCGCGCTTGCGGAATTCCTGCAAGCCGCGGCCCGATTTCATCAGGCCGGCCAATACCGAAAACATATGTAAGCGGTTTCCCCCGCGGCCCAGTCCGCCGCGGCCATACGCCACAGACTAAAGGAGTTTGCTTGATGCCAACGGATACTTCTCCGGAGAAAATCCACCTCGACGACATTGCGCCCGGTGACGAGTTTCTCAGCCCTGAATACCACATCGATGCCGAACAGATCATCGCTTTCGCCCAACAGTACGATCCGCAACCCTTCCATCTCGACGAAGCCGCCGCAAAGAACACGTTCTTCCAGGGGCTTGCGGCAAGCGGCTGGCACACCGGGGCCATCACCATGAAACTGCTGGTGGAAAGCCTGCCATTCGCGCAAGGCGTCATCGGAGCTGGCGGCGAAATATCCTGGCCGCGCCCCACCCGGCCCGGCGATACTCTTCATGTGAAAAGCAAGGTGCTCGATGTCGCCCCGTCCCGATCCAGGCCGAACCAGGGCATCGTAACGGTGGAAAGCCTCACGCTGAACCAGGACGGCGAAGTGTGCCAGCGCCTGGTCGCAAAATTGCTGGCCTTCCGAAGGCGGGCCTGAGCCAAGGTGAGCTCCTCGCCATGGCAGCCGCGGATGCGTTATCTATACTACAATTCAAGAATGATTCCTATTCAAATTAAATCGTAATGAAACACTGGTTGATCGTCGTCGCAGCATGCCTTCTTGCCGCCGGTACGGCATTTGCGCAATCCACGCCTCCCGCGGCCGATGCCAGGCAGCTCTGGCAATTGCTCGACTATGTCGCCGTGGACTACGGCGGCGCCGTGGCCGACGGCAAGGTCGAGAGCGAAAGCGAATACGCGGAAATGCTGGACTTCACCGACAACGCCGCCAAGCAGATCCAACAGCTTCCCGCCCACGCGTCCAAAGACGCGATCGCCGCCGCCATCGGCGATCTTCGCGCCGCGGTCGAGCGCAAGGCCGACGCCGCGGAGGTCGCCCGCCTGGCCCATCATGCCAACACCCTGCTGATCGCCGCCTACCCCATTCCAGTGGCTCCCAAGTCGCTGCCCGACCTGAAGCAGGGCGCCAATCTGTATGCCGCGCAGTGCGCCTCCTGCCACGGCGCCAAAGGCGCCGGCGACGGCCCGCTTGCCACCAAGCTGGATCCCCCGCCCATCGCCTTCACCGATGCGGATCGCGCCGCCTCGCGCAGCCTGATGGCGCTGTATCAAGTCATTTCCCAGGGCGTCTCGGGCACCTCCATGCCCAGCTTCGCCGCGCTGACCGACGAAGACCGATGGGCGCTGGCCTTCTATGTGGGCACCCTCTCGCACGACGACGCCATGCGCAAGCACGGCGAACAACTGTGGAAGGAAGATCCCTCGGTAAAAAGCCGCTTCCCCGACCTCGCGGCGGTTACGACCATTACCGAAGCGGCGGCCGCGCAGGCCATGCCCAAAGAGGCGGCCAGAGACGTCACCGCCTACCTGCGCGCCCATCCCGATGCCGTGGAATCAGGCGCTGCATCGAGCGGCTTGTCGCTGGCCCGCCAGCGGCTCAAGGAAAGCCTGGCTGCGCTGCATGCCGGAGATAAAACCAATGCGACCAGGCTCGGACTGTCGGCCTACCTGGACGGCTTCGAACCCATAGAACCCGTAGTCGGCGCGCGCAACAAATCGCTGCTGGTGGCGGTGGAAGACGCCATGCTGAATTATCGTTCGGCCGTCGCCAAAGGCGACACTGCGCAAGCCGAAACCGCGGCCGCCCACTTGCACGACCTGTTCCAGCAAGTCGACACGGAGCTGGGAGCGGCCCAGGCCGAACCCATGACGACCTTCATCGGCGCGCTCACCATCCTGCTGCGCGAAGGCGTCGAGGCGCTTTTGATCGTGGTCGGCATGATCGCCTTCCTGAAAAAGGCCGAACGCCGCGACGTGCTGCACCATGTGCATGCGGGCTGGATCAGCGCCCTAGTCGCGGGCGGCCTGACCTGGGCGGTGGCGACATATCTCGTGGCCATCAGCGGCGCCAGCCGCGAAGTCACCGAGGGCGTGGGCTCCGTCTTCGCCGCCGTGGTGCTGCTGAGCGTGGGGCTGTGGATGCATCAAAAAAGCAGCGCGGGCCGCTGGCAAGCCTACCTCCATGAAAAACTGTCGTCGGCCATGACCCGCCGCTCCGCCTGGGCGCTGTTCGCGCTGGCCTTCATCGCGGTCTACCGCGAGGTTTTCGAAACCGTGCTGTTCTATTCCGCGCTCGCGGCGGACGGCAACGGCGGCGCGCTGCTGGCGGGCTTCCTCACAGCCGTCGTGCTGCTTGCGGTCATCGCCTGGGCGCTGCTGCGCACCAGCGCGCGCATGCCCATCGGCAAGTTCTTCTCCATCACATCCGTATTGGTGGCGGTGCTTGCGGTTGTCCTGATCGGCAAGGGCGTCGCCGGCCTGCAGGAAGCGGGATGGGTGGGCGTGCACCCGCTCTGGGCCCCGCGCATCGAAATATTG
>JBEBXF010000356.1:0-3708 GCA_040391725.1 Eoetvoesiella caeni
GGCATTGGCCAGCACTTGCTTGGCGACGCCGAAACGCAGCTTGATTTCTTCAGCGTCCGGCGTCGGCGTGCGCAGCATGGCGGCGATATCGCTGGTGATCTGGTCGCCGGCAATGGGCACGACGGCGGTGTGGCGTATGGCGCCGCCGGTGTAGATGGCGATATCGGTCGTGCCTCCGCCAATGTCCACCAGCACCACGCCCAGCTCCTTTTCATCCGCGGTCAGGCAGGAAAGGCTGGACGCCAGCGGCTGCAGGATCAAGTCCTGAACTTCCAGGCCGCAGCGGCGCACGCACTTCACGATGTTTTGCGCGGCGCTTACCGCGCCGGTCACGATGTGCACCCGCACCTCCAGGCGCAGGCCGCTCATGCCGATGGGCTCGCGGATATCCTCCTGGGAGTCCACGATGAACTCCTGCGTCAGCACGTGCAGCACCTGCTGATCGGTGGGGATGTTCACGGCCTTGGCGGTTTCGATGACGCGCGCCACGTCGGTGGGGGTGACTTCCTTGTCCTTCACCGCCACCATGCCGCTGGAGTTGAAGCTGGTGATGTGGCTGCCCGCAATGCCCGTATACACTTCGCGGATTTTGCAGTCGGCCATCAGCTCGGCTTCTTCCAGTGCGCGCTGAATCGAATTCACCGTGGCTTCGATATTGACCACCACGCCCTTGCGCATGCCCTGGGATTCATGCTGACCCAGGCCAATCACTTCGAAGCGCCCTTCCGGCAATATCTCGGCCACCACGGCCACCACCTTGCTGGTGCCGATATCGAGTGCAACGATCAGATCCTTGATGTCACGAGTCATAGGTTTTCTATTTAGTAGAGGTATGTGAAACAGGGGCCAACGTAATGGCGAAACCGTTGGCATAACGTAAATCGGCACTATTTACCACACGCCCGTTCAGGCGTTTCATCAACATCGGCCAGGCGTTCACGAAGCGCTCGATCCGGGCAGCGAACGGCAGCGCTCCGGAACGCCCATGCGGATCGGCCACGTCGGCCGCCGGGTCGCGCCCCAGGCTCAGCCGCAGCCCGTTCGACAGCTCGACCGACCACGCATAGCGCGGACTCAACGAGATCTCGCTGACATGCAGATTGAGAGGCGCGAACCAGCGGACCACTTCGGCATAGCGCTGCACGACCAGGCGCTCGGAATTGTCGGGACCGTAAAAATGCGGCAATCCGGCATCGTCGGGCAGCTCGCCCTGGTTGGCGTTGAACGCTTCGCCCCAGGTATTGATCATCTCGTCTTCGTTCCACAAGGCCAGCGGCTGCTGCTCTTCGATCTGAACCCGCAAGGTGTTGGGCCAAATACGGCGAATGCGCGCATGGCGCACCCAAGGCACGGTTTCAAGCAATTGACGGGTTTTGTCCAGGCTGACCGTGAAGAAATTGCCCTTGATCTGGCCGGCTATGGTGGCCTGCACCGTCGCCGACGACACATAGCTCAACGCACCGGCCTGCAGAGGTTCGATCTGGATCTGCGAAATGGCGAAATACGGCCGCTGCGCCACCCAGACGATGACGCTCGCGATCATGGCCAATACCGCCAGCAAAGCTAGCGTATTGGCTATGAAATTCGTGAGGCGGGCGTCGTTGAACACGGTTTGGCTGCTCCTCTGGTTAGACGATGGCCGGCGGCGGCTGCACTTTGCACGACGCGCTTTCCAGAATGATCATGCAAAGCTCGGCGTAGCCGATGCCCGCCGCCTTGGCGCCCATGGGCACCAGCGAATGGCTGGTCATGCCCGGCGAGGTGTTCATTTCAAGAAGCCACGGCCGCCCCTGGGCGTCGAGTATGAAATCGGCCCGGCCCCAGCCTTCGCAATCCAGCGCGCGGTACGACTCGACGGCCAGGCGCTGCAGCGTTTCGGCAGCGGCCTCGTCCAGCCGGGCGGGGCAAACGTACTGCGTGTCGTTCGACACATACTTGTGCTCGTAATCGTAGTTGCCCTGCGGCGCAATGATCTCGACGGCGGGCAACGCGCGCGCATCCGCGCCTTTGCCCAGCACCGGCACGGTCAGCTCCCGGCCTTCGATGAATTGCTCGACCAGCACCTCTTCGTCGTAGCGGGCCGCCAGTTCGTAAGCCGCCCGCAACTGAGATTTTTCCGTCACCTTGGTCACGCCCAGCGTCGACCCTTCATGCGGCGGCTTGACCATGAGGGGCAAACCGAGTTCGGCGATGGCGCCGTCGAAGTCCATCGCGCCGGCCAGCACCGCGTAGCCGGGCGTGGGCAGGCCGCGCTCGAGCCAGACCTTCTTGGTCATGATCTTGTCCATGGCCAGGCTGGAGGCCATGGGGCCGCTGCCGGTGTACGGAAGCTGCATGAGCTCGAGCATGCCCTGCAAGGTGCCGTCTTCGCCGTAGCGGCCGTGCAGGGCGATGAACACACGATCGAATCCCGCATTGACCAGATCGATCAGGGTGCGTGTGCCGGTGTCGAACAAGTGGGCGTCCACGCCCTGGCCGCGCAATGCATCGCACACGCCCTGCCCCGACATGAGCGACACCTCGCGCTCGGCCGAACGGCCTCCATACAACACACCGACGTGGCCAAACCGCGCGTTCATAACAACTCTCCTACTTGTGCGGGTACTTTGCTGATGGATCCCGCCCCCATGACGATCACGACGTCGCCGTCCACGGCAAAATCGGCGATCGCCCGCGGCAGATCCTTGACATCTTCGACGAACAAAGGCTCGACCTTGCCCGCCACGCGTATCGCCCTGCTCAAGGCCCGGCCGTCGGCCGCAACCAGGGGCTGCTCGCCCGCCGGATACACGTCGGTCAGCAGAACCGCGTCCGCCGAACTCAGGACCTGAACGAAATCCTCGAAACAATCCCGCGTGCGGGTGTAGCGATGCGGCTGGAACGCCAGGACGATGCGCCGCCGCGGCCAGGCGCCGCGCGCTGCCGCAAGCGTAGCAGCCATCTCGACGGGATGGTGTCCGTAATCGTCAATTAATGTAAAGCTTCCGCCGCCGCGGGCGGCCGATACCGGAAAATCGCCGTGCTGAGTGAACCGCCGGCCCACGCCGTTGAACACCGTCAGGGCTTCGGCGATCGCCGCATCCGGCACGCCGAGCTCGGTCGCCACGGCAATGGCGGCCAGGGCGTTCAGCACGTTGTGCACGCCAGGCAGATTCAGGCTGATGGCCAAGGGCGGCAAAGAACCGGCCGCACCGCGCCGCTCTACGTCGAAGTGCATCACCGTGCCCTGGGCGCGCACGTTCACCGCGCGCACCAGCGCATCGGGGTTCACACCATACGTCGTCACGGGGCGGGAAATGAAAGGAATGATTTCGCGCACATTGGCGTCATCGCTGCACACCACGGCGCTGCCGTAAAACGGCAGCCGCTGGGTAAACTCGATAAAGGCGCTCTTGAGCTTGGCCACGTCATGGCCATAGGTATCCATATGGTCGACATCGATATTCGTGATGATGGCCATGACCGGCAGCAAATTCAGGAACGACGCATCGGACTCGTCGGCCTCGACGACGATGTATTCACCCTGGCCCAGCCGGGCATTGGCGCCCGCCGAGGTCAAGCGCCCGCCGATCACGAACGTGGGATCCAGGCCGCCCCCGGCCAACACACTGGCCACCAGGCTGGTCGTGGTGGTCTTGCCATGCGTGCCCGCCACCGCAATGCCCCGCTTCAGGCGCATGAGCTCGGCCAGCATCAAGGCGCGCGGCA
>JBEBXF010000357.1:0-3707 GCA_040391725.1 Eoetvoesiella caeni
CTGGTAGCCATAAAAAGCATCGCCGACGAGGTGCGCGCGCGGGGCCACGTGCACAGCAGCCAGGTGCGGCTGCTGGAGCGGGTCAAGGCCCAGGATCCGCACACCGCGCAGTTCGACGTGCCGGCGGGCCAGGTCCTGTTCCATTCGGTCATCGTCCATTTCGACAACAACGTTCCCATCCAGGTGGAAGACCGCTGGGTCAATTCGAAGGTGGCGCCCGACTACATGCAGCAGGATTTTTCCGTATCCACGCCCAATGAGTACCTGATGGTGGCGGCGCCGTTGCAGGGGGTGAGCTTCAGCATCGAAGCGGTGGAGGCCCCGGCCGAGATCGCGGCCATGCTGAAGATTCCCGCCAAGGAGCCGTGCCTGGTGTTGCATCGCAAAACCTTGTCCCAGGACCAGGTCGCCTCGACGGCGGTCATGTGGTACCCGGGCAGCCGCTACCAGTTCGCCGGTAATTTATAAGATAAAAAGGGCGGTTCCCAAGATAAAAAAGCGGCTGGCCGGGCGGATTTCGCGCAGTACGGTCCGCTTTCGCTGCATGGGCAGTGCCGGGCCAGCCCCATATAAGCTGAATTCAATATGTACTTATTACATATAATACGTTAGTAAATTATTGGTTAAACGTTAATATAAAAACTAAAATTTTCCGAGGGCTACTTCCATGCGTTTGATTAAATCCGCAGTTCTGGCAGCGATACTGCCTGTGTTCATGGCCGCGCAGGCTCAATCCGCCGAGCCCATCAATGTTGGCTTCTTCTCGCATATGTCGGGCAATTTCGCCGAATATGGCATAAGTTCCAAGAACGGCGCCGAGCTCTACCTCGACAAGGTCAAGGCCGCGGGCGGTATCGAGGGGCGGCCCGTGAACTTCATCGTGGAAGACGACCGGAACTCGCCGCAGGAAGCGGCGGCGGTGGCGCGCAAGCTGGTGGGTTCGAAAGTGGTGCTGGCCATCGGCTCTTGGTCGACGACGGCCTCGCTGGCCGCGGCGCCCATCTTCACCGAGGCCAAGATCCCGCAAATCAGCCCCACGTCCTCGAATCCGGCGTTTACCAAGCAAAGCAAGTACCAGTTCCGCCAGAACAATACCGATGACGTGCTGGCCGCGTACAACGCCGCCACCATCCAGCAAAAGCTCAAGGCCGAAACCATCGTCATCCCTTATTCGCAGGATGACTGGGGCGTGTATACGGGCAAGGCCACCGCCGACATCATCAAGAAGAACGGCGGCAAGGTGCTGCTGCTGGAAAGCGTGCAGCCCAATTCGCGCGACTTCCGCCCCTTCATCAGCAAGATCAAGGCCTTGAAGCCGCAGGGCGTGTTCCTGGCGCTGCCATACCAGGAAGGCGCCATCTTCCTGCAGCAATTGCGCCAGGCCGGCGAGAACATACCGGTGGGCGGCGGCATTCCGCTTACCACGCCCAAGTTCCTGCAACTGGCCGGCAAGGACGCCGAAGGCATGGTGCTGCACACCCTGTTCATTGCGACGGATCCCGCCCACAAGGATTTTACGGATGCGTATAAGGCCAAATACGGCCGCGCGCCCGACCTGTTCGCCGCCCTGGCCTACGATGCCACGGCCGTCGGCCTGGCGGCCATCGATCGCGTCGTCAAGTCCGGCAAACCGCTTACCGGCGATGCCGTGCGCGACGAACTGGCCAACGGCCCCGCCTACAACGGGGTGACGGGCGTGACCAAATACGAAAACGGCAATGTGCACAAGGATCCGGTTTTCATCACTGTGCATGACGGTCATTTCGAACTGCTCAAATAAGGCTTCCTACTACGTCTCACATGGCGAGGCCGCGTCGTCCCGACGCCGCCTCGCCATGGTCTTCTTATGATCGAACTTTTTTTCAGCCAGATCGTCAATGGCCTGGCCATAGGCCAGGTCTATGCGTTGATAGCACTGGGCTTCAGCCTGGTGTTCGGCGTCTCCAACCTGATCAACTTCGCCCAGGGCGGCCTGTTCATGCTGGGCGCTTTTTTCGCGTTCACGGGCGTTACCGTTTTCGGCCTGCCCTTGTGGCTGGCCGCGCTGATATCGATCGCGCTGGTGGCTGTGCTGGGCATGCTGCTCGAAGGGGTGGCGCTGCGCCCGCTGGAAAACGGCCCCTACATTGCGCCCGTGCTGTCCACCCTGGCCATCAGCCTCATCGTCGACCAGTTGGCGGAAATCATCTGGTCGCCGGAGGGCCAGGCATTTCCCGTGCCCTTCGGCGAGGTCACGTTCTATTTCGGCAACGCCTACCTGACCAGCACCGACATCCTGATCTTCGTGCTGGGCGGCTTGTCGGCCTTGGCGCTGACCTGGTTTCTGGCCGGTTCATGGATGGGGCGCACGGTGCGCGCCACCGCCCAGGACAGGGACGCGGCGGCCCAACTGGGGGTGCGCACCGGCAATGTGCGGCGCCTGGCGTTTGCGCTGGCCGGAGTGCTGGGCGCCATCAGCGGCATTCTGGTGGCCTTGTATTTCAAAAGCGTGTTCCCGCAAATGGGCATGCCGTTCAGCCTGAAGGGGTTTTCCGCCGCCTTGCTGGGCGGGCTCACCAGCATACCGGGGGCGGTGTTGGGCGGCATGCTGCTGGGCGTGGTCGAAACCCTGGCAAGCGCCTATATCGGTGAAGGCTACCGCGACCTGACGGCGTTTTCGCTGTTGCTGGTGTTTCTGCTTTTCCGTCCGCAGGGTTTGCTGGGCGACCGCCGCCTGGACGCGCTGGGCGGCGCCTCGGCGGCGGGCGGCTCCATGCCCAGCACCAGCCTGCTGGCCTCGGCGTCCAGCCAGCGCAGCGCGCACCGGGTCTGGGAAATGCCGCCCTGGGGCTTCCTGCTGTGCGGCGCCGTGCTGGCCCTGCTGCCGTTCCTGACGCATAGCGGCTATGTGCTGCAGGCCGTCGTATACGGCATGATTTTCGCCATGCTGTCGTCCAGCGTGTCTTTGGTTTCGGGCTCGATGGGCGTGCTGTCCATCGGCCATGCGGCATTCTACGGGGTGGGCGCCTATACGGTGGCGGTGCTGGCGCATACCTACGGCCTGCCGGCCGAGATCGTGCTGCCGGCCTCGGCCATCCTGACAGCCGCCATCGCGGCCATCGCGGCGCTGCCGCTGTACAAGCTCAGCGGCCACACCGCCGCATTGGGCACACTGGCCATTGGCCAGATATTTTTCCTGATCTTCATGACCTGGCTGTCGGTGACGCGCGGCCCCATGGGCTTCCTGAACATTCCGGCGCCGCAATTCGAATGGCTGGGCGGTTTGCGCCTGGCCAGCATAGGGCAGAAATACTGGCTGGTTGCCCTGGTCGCGGCGGTCGGGCTGTACCTGGCGCAGCGCCTGGTCAATTCGGGCGTGGGCCGGGTATGGCGCGGCATGCGCGAAGACCGCCTGGCGGCGCATGCCGCGGGCTTGCCGGTGCGCCGCTACATGATGCTGGGCTTTGCCGTGTCGGGCGCGCTGGCCGGTTCGGCCGGCGGCTTGTTCGCCTATGTGCAAAGCGTCATCAGCCCCGACAGCTTCAATGTGCCGGCTTCCATGCTGGTGCTGACCATGGCCGTGCTGGGAGGGCTGGGCAATTTGACCGGGGCGGCGCTGGCCGGTTTTGTCATGGCCATCTTGCCCGAACTGCTGCGTTCATTCTCTGAATGGCGCATGATTGTTTATGGCGTGATCTTGCTGCTGATGCTGCGCTGGCGCCCGCAGG
>JBEBXF010000358.1:0-3706 GCA_040391725.1 Eoetvoesiella caeni
AAAAGCCGCCAGGCCAAGCGGTGCTGGAGCTTACGACGCGCCTTAGCCGCCAGATAGGCTGGGAGGCGGATTCCTAGCGCCTTGGCTTTCGTGGGCGCTTGAGACAACCGGCGGGTGGCGCTATCTGTCGCCACCGTTTCTTTCATGGCGCTCGGAGGCCGGCGCGTGGGATTGCCGGTGTTCCTGTCTGTGTTCCTGTCTCTGGGCCTGGCGTTCGGCCGGGGGCCTCGCGTGGGCGGCTTCGTTGTGGAATTCGTGTGTGCGGGTCACGTTCGCGGGTCTTTCTCCGCCCGGCGCGCGGTGGGGCTGCTGCGGAGCCTGAGGTTGCGGGTGTGCCTGCGGTTGCTGTTGCGGCGGTCGCTGTTGCGGTGCCTGCTGCGGTTGCCGCATTGTCGGCGGGGGCTGCGAAGCGCGTGTCTGAGTTTGCGCGCGCGGCGCCTCGGCGGGAGGGGGCGTGCGCGTTACGCCCTGGCCGGGCGGCGTGTGCCCGAAGCTGGAACGATTGCCGGCCGGTGGCGGCCCCGCATGTTCGGGCCCGGGTCTGTCGTGCATGGAGCCCGGAGGGGCGGCGTGGCGTGGATTGCCGTAGTGCTCCCGAATGGCTTCATGACGATAGGCGGCGGCGCGGCGCTGTTCGAATTCTCGATGCCAGACCGGGCCGGTGATGTGCGTGCGGTTGAAGCGGTTATAGCGGTTCACGTTGATGTCGAAACGGCGATGCCGCCAGTCGTAGCTGCTCCAGAGCACGCCGCCCACGATGAAGGCGGCCGTGAAGGTAATGACCGGTCCTCGGACAACATAGCGCGGCGGATGCCAATAGTAGGGCAGGTAGCCGGGATACGGCCAGGGGCCGTAGATGACGATGGGGTTGTAGATGGGGACGTAGATCGTATCGGGCTGAACCGGCGCGATGGCGATGATGGACGGGCTGCCGGAGACGGTGACGGTCTGCTGCGGCCCCGATTGAAGATTGCCAGCCGCCTGGGCGCGGGCGCGCAGGCGCTGCACCGCCGCCATGACGTCTTCCTGCTGATCGAGGAAAGCGTTGCCCAGCTGGCCCGTCCAGCTGATTTTCTCGTTCATCATTTCCAGCACATCGGGAAATGCCGCCACGGACTTTACGCTGGGATCCCAGGGTTTGTTCGCCAGCAGGCCCGACAGTTGTTGATCCGACAGGTTTTGCGGCTGGCCGGCCCGCCAGCGGGCCGCTTCGACGATTTCCAGCGGGTAGGTAGAGGCCATGAGCACCTGCGAGAGCAGCGGGTCGGGGTAGAGGGCGATGGGCGCTACCAACTGCTCGAGCTCTTCGGGGCTGTAGGCGTCGGCGGCCTGGGACGGCGCTGTGCCCAGGGCGAAAAGCAGGCCGATCAGCATAAAGGCCAGACGTGAAAATAGGTAAGCCATGAACCACTCCGGATTGCGGAAGCACGATTCGCCGCATCGGTTTCACTATAGAACAGCTTACGTTGTCCAACGCAGCCCGCGCGGGATTTTTTGGAAGTTTGCGTAGCTGTTGTAAGCGACTGTTGCCGGACTAGCGCAAAATACTCATTGGCCCATGCGGGTATCATCTAACATTCACGGCGTTCGGTGCATGGCGGCGGGTGGTTCTGCGCCGGTCGTGTGGGCGGCGATGATGTCCGCAGCTCATGTGGCGAGATAGTGGATCGCCACAAGTGGTATCTCTTTGTTTGTTTTCCTTGGATCAGCAGCTATGTTCAGATGGCTTGCCGGCAAAGGCGCCAGCCGGCGGCGCGTCATGCGCGAACTCTCCCTTATTTCGCCCCAGGCATGGCGGCGGGTGGTTGACGGCCTGCCTTTCCTGGCGGGCCTTTCGGCGCAGCAGGACGACGCCTTGCGCGCGCGCGCCGCCTGGCTGCTGGCCAGCAAGACGTTCAGCGGCGCGCAAGGGTTCGAGGCGACCGACGACATCCGGCTTGCCATCGCCATCCAGGCGGCCTTGCCCATCATGGAGCTCGATCCATCGCTTTACGAGGGTTGGGTGGAAATCGTGGTGTATCCGGGCGGCTTTTTGATTCCGCGCAGCGAGGTTCACGAGGACGGCGTGGTGCACGAATATCTGCTCGAGGCTTCGGGCGAAGCCTGGGAGGGCGGGCCGGTCATTCTTTCGTGGGAAGACAGCGAGCCGGGCGGGCGCCCAGCCATGAACGTGGTCATCCACGAGTTCGCGCACAAGCTGGATTTGTACGGCGGCGCCGCCGACGGCATGCCGAGTCTGCATGACCACGCGGATATTCGCCCCGCAACCTGGATGCGCGTGCTCGATGCTGCCTTTGACGATTTCAATACCGCCCTCGATGCCGTCGAGGACGCCATTCCGCGCCACATCGATCCCGAATCCGAAGCGGCCGCCCCCTGGTACGACAGGCTTCCTCTGGATCCCTATGCGGCCACGGATACGGCGGAGTTCTTTGCGGTCAGCTCCGAAGCTTTCTTTGTGGATCCCGAGCCCTTGGCGCGGACTATGCCCGAGTGGTACGGCTTGCTGCGGCAATACTATCGGCAGGATCCGCTGGAGCGGATGGCGAACCGCCTTCGCTCTTGACCGTTTGCCTGATGTATTCGATCAGCCGTGTCACTGGCGACGGAGGGGTTTGGTAGCGTGGCAGGTAAGCACAGGTAAGCAGCGAAATGCGCGGGCGGAAGGGTTTGACGACCAGGTCGTCGAACATGCCTCCGCCCAGTGTAAGCGGGTTTACCAGGCCGATACCCAGGCCGCTGCGCACCAGGCAACACGACGTAATGCTGTTGCTGGCGATCAAGCGTTCTCCGATTACCGCTTTTTCCTGCTGGAAAGTAGCATCGATAAGGCGTGTGGTTGGCGAGTTTTCGGGCAGCACAATGACGGTTTCGTTGCGCAGGTCGTGGACGCGTATCACGCTGCGTTCGGCCAAGGGGTGGCCTGGAGGCAAAACCGCCACCAGCAGGCTTTCGGCGAGCAGGTGGGTTTCGCACAACTGCATGATGCGCGCTTCCGTGTCGGCCACCGCCGGCGTGGCGATACCGATATCGACATCCTGGTTGGCCACCATGTCGAAGATGGCGTGGGTTCTTTCCGCCAGTACTTCAAATTGCAGGTGCGGGAAGCCGGCGCGCAGTTGCTTCAGGGCTTGCGGCACCAGATGGGTAAGCGCGGGGCCGCCGACGGCAAGTCTCAATTGCGTACGTTCGTTATGGCGCAGGCCGTAGGTGGCTTCGCGCGCTAGATCCAGGTGGCGCAAGGCTCGTTGGATCTGTGGAAATATTTGTTCGGCTTCGGGGGTTGGCCGCAGCCGGCCCTGAATGCGCGCAAACAGTTTTACTCCGGCTTCGCGTTCGAGCAGGCGCAATGTCTTGCTGACGGCGGGCTCGGACACGGACAGCTTGAGCGCGGCCTCGGACAGCTTTTGGCTGGTCATCATGACCAGGAATACTTCGAGGTGGCGGGAGTTGATGAGGTCGGAGCGCATGAGTGGAAACACCGTTCTCGATAGCCGGAGTAGGCAGGTGATCAGGTAAAGCACATTATATATAACTTAACTTTAAGTTAAGTCGATTTTCATTGCGCGGCTACCCTTGGGTCGCTGAGAATGTCTTCACCAAGAACACAGCCATCAGGGTGCGGGCCGGTCGATACATACAAGCCGGCCAATCCGCGCACTGGCGGCGACACGGATAGACAGACGAGGTATGTGCAATGGAAAGC
>JBEBXF010000359.1:0-3636 GCA_040391725.1 Eoetvoesiella caeni
ACTCGACATCCGGCAAACCGTGGGACAGGCTGTGGAAGCGTCCGGCCTGGATTGCCGCATACTGGAAATCGACGCCAACGAGGCCGAACCCGCCGAAGGGTCCTTCCAAAGCCTGCTTGGTCAGGCCGATCCCATCGACCGGCTTAGCCAGGAATTGCGTCCGGAAGACGTTGCCGCCATATTCCACACCGGCGGCACGACGGGCCTGCCCAAGATATTGCGGCAAACCCACGCCAATGAACTGCACACCAGTTGCCTGGCGGCGGCCTACTACCACTTTCATGAGGGCGACGTGCTGCTCAACGGCTTTCCGCTGTTCCACGTTGCCGGCGCGTTCGTCTACGGCCTTGCCGCGCTGGCGGCCCGAGGCGCCATCTACATACCCACGACGCTCGGCATGCGCAACCGGCAATTCGTGCACAATGCCTGGAAGCTGTTCAGCCGGCATCGCGTCTCGCACCTGGGCTGCGTTCCCACCACGCTGGCCTCGCTGGCGCAAAGCCACCGCGACACCAATGCGCAAGGCAACTGCGGCGTCCGCGCGGCGCTGACCGGAGGCTCGCCCTTGCCGCCCGAACTGGCGGCCCAGTTCGAGCTGCGCACTCAAATCCCCGTCAGGAATATTTTCGGCATGACCGAGTGCGCGGGCATCGTCTCGATCGAGCCCAGCGACGCCCCGCGCACGGCCGGCTCCGCGGGCCTGGCCCTGCCCTACACGCAAGTGCGGGCGGTACCGCTGTCCGAGGCAAGCAAGGCGGTCATCCAGGACTTCTGCGAAGCCGGCGCCGAGGGCGTCCTGTGCGTGCGCGGCCCGCACGTCAGCCCCGGCTACATGGATGCCTCCCGCAATGCCGGCACCTTTACGCAAAACGGCTGGCTGGTATCGGGCGATCTGGGATACGTGGACGCCCAGGGACGCATCTACATTACCGGCAGATCCAAAGACCTGATCATTCGCGGCGGCCACAACATCGACCCTCAAGCCATCGAAGAGGCATTTCTGGCCGATCCGGACGTGCTGGGCTGCGCCGCCGTCGGCCAGCCGGATGAATACGCCGGCGAACTCCCGGTCGTCTTCATCGCGCTGAAGCCCGGCGCCGCCGCAACCGCCCAGGAGCTGCTCGCCAAAGCGCGCAGCAGGATCTCCGAGCCCCCCGCCGTCCCCAAGGCCGTCTATCTGGTCGAGGCTCTGCCGGTTACGCCGGTGGGCAAGATATTCAAGCCCGATCTGCGCCGCATGGCCATTCTGGAAAAAATACGCAGCATCGCTTCACGTTACGGGCAGGCCGACGCCTGCCGCGCACGCTTTCCGGACAAGGACGCGATGCAATGCGTCGTGTCGATACGCAAATCCGGCGGCGAAAGCGAAGTATCGGAAGCGCTGAAAAAACTGCCCATCGACATCGTCTTCGAGGAATCCGCGCCGTAGCCCCGCTTCAGCCTGTGCGGCAGCTCGCGATCCGCAGCCTCGCAGCGATGTCTCGCCGTTACCCAAACAACCCGAGACCGGCGTATTCCAAGCGTTGCGGCAAACTATGAAAAAGTTATGCGCAGATTTATTCACAGTTTTTGTGGATAAGTAAAAGCCAGGCAAAGGAGCGGGCAAAGGCCGTCCATCCTAAGCCGGATTTTCCCCCGGCACAGGCGCCGCGGCGGACGTAGCGGGAACCACCGCTTCGGCTTGCCGGGAAACAACGATGGTCGACGGGGTCGATAACGGAAGATCCGCTTCCTTGAGCCGCTGCAGCAGCGTAAACAACACGGTGCTGCGCACGGTACTGACCAGCCGCGGAGAAATCACATACCCGGTCAGCTTGAACGCCAACCCATTGGGGCCGATGCCGTCCAGCATGACGCTGGCAGCGGGCTCGTCCAGCACGTCGTGCGCTTCGTCCAGTACCTTTTGCATCAGCGCCCTGGCCTTTTCGACATCGGTGGATGCCGGCATGGTCAGCACGAATTGCACGCGCCCCAGCGGGTTGGCATGCGTGACATTGCGCACGATCTTGGTGATGAACTCCGAGTTGGGGACGATGACCGTGGAATGGTCGCCCATCTGGATTTCGGTGGCGCGCACGTTGATGCGGCGGATGTCGCCTTCGACGTCGCCCAGCGAGACCCAGTCGCCCACCTGCACCGGCCGTTCCGCCAGCAAGATAAGGCCGGACACGAAGTTCTGCACGACCGCCTGCAAGCCAAAACCGATGCCGACCGACAAAGCGCTGGCCACCCAGGCCACCCTTTCCAGGCCTATGCCCACCGCCGTCATCGTCAGGGCGCCCACCACCACATAGCCCGCATAGCCGAACAGCGACGCCGCCGACATGCGCATGCCCGGGTCGAGGGCCGTGGTCGGCAGATAGCGGCCCGCCAGCCACCCTTTGAGCAGCCTGACGAGAACCAGCCCAAGCACCAGAACCACCAGCGCCAGCAGGATGGACGTGGGCCGGATGTGCATCTCGCCGATCGGGATGCCCTCGTACAGGTATTCGGCGCGGCGCGCCCATTCGGTCGGCCCCTCGCCGAACGGCACCATCAACATGATCAGCGCCATCGCGTAAACCAGCAGCCGCCCCAGCCCCGACAACAGCACCGCGGCCTGGCTGCGCGCCCGCACGGACGAACGGGCCGCATCGGTGCCCGCGTCGTTGGCCTTGATGAGGCGCAGCAGCACCGAACAGGCATCGTCGATCAGCGCCGACAGCAAATAGGCCGTGGCGAGGATCAGCATGCTCCAGATGAGCTGCCTGATGATGAAGCTGCCCAGCGCCACGTAGCCGATGAGCAGGCTGCCGAACCCGGCGATCAGCGCCGCCCATATCGCCGCCACCAGAATCGTTCCCCAAAACGGCATGGAACGCCGCTTCGCGTCGGAATCCTGCTCCGCCCCGGCATCCCGTACGCGGCCCCATCGGCGCAAGGCCAACGCAATGACCGCGCCTATCATCAACGACATCAGGCAATCCAGAGCCACCGACGAAACCAGGCTGACATTGGTCCACGACGCGAGCCGGAGCATGACCCAACTGACCACCGCGGGGCAGGCGAATCCCCAGGGCACCCAGCGCAGGCCGCGCGCCACCGAATCGGAAATGGCAATCAGCCGCCACGACGGGCGATCGGACTCAAGCAAGGCATAACCCAGGCCGACGCAAAGGCCGCCGAACGCGGCCGCCCCCATCAAGTCGCCCAGCAGTCCCGCAAGCGCGTCGGACAAAGGCTCGCTTACGTTGTCGGTAATACCCGTCAGCCATACCTGCACGATCAGCATGGGAGTCGCCACGGCAAGCAGGACTATGGCGATCGCATAGGCGGAACGGCGCAAACGTCCAGGCGCCACTATTTTGGCGGCTATGCGCACCAGCCAGTTCCTGGCCCATGCGCACAGCCACAGCAGCACCACGGTAATCGCCAGCATGGCCGCCCAGACCGCGCCCGGCAGCGCCGCCGGCAGGGAGGACAACTCGTCCAGCAGCGGATCCAGCCGTTGCGCGTCCCTGGGCCATTCGGATTGCAGCTCGCTCCAGAACGAGCCGCTAAGTATCGAAGAGGTGCGTTCGCCCATCTGCGCCTGGAACTGCAGGCGCCGAAGCTTGATGACCTGCTCCACGACCTGGCCGGCCTCCACCGAGATCA
>JBEBXF010000360.1:0-3631 GCA_040391725.1 Eoetvoesiella caeni
GAGGTGCACCGTTTCAACAAGGCCCAGCAAGACGCTTTTCTGCCTTATGTGGAAAGCGGGCTGTTCACCTTCATCGGCGCGACCACCGAGAATCCTTCGTTCGAGGTCAATTCGGCCTTGCTGTCGCGCGCCCGCGTGTACGTGTTGGAATCCATCGCGCAAGAAGACCTGCTGGCGCTCATTGGCCGGGCAATGGCCATACTCAATGCCACGCCCGAAGCCTCGCCCTTGAGCTTCGACGCCGATGCGCAGGCGCAGTTGGCGGCCTGGGCCGACGGCGATGCGCGCCGCCTGATCAGCGCGGTGGAAGTGGTGGCCGAATCGGCCCGCAATGCGCAGCGCGAACTCATCGATTCCGAGTGGCTGGAAACCTCCCTGTCGCAAAACCTGCGGCGTTTCGACAAGGGCGGCGACGCCTTCTACGACCAGATCAGCGCCCTGCACAAGGCAGTGCGCGGCTCGGATCCGGATGCCTCGCTGTACTGGTTTGCACGGATGCTGGACGGCGGCGTCGATCCCCGCTATCTGTCGCGCCGCATCGTGCGCATGGCGGTCGAAGATATCGGCCTGGCCGACCCGCGCGCGACCGAACTGGCCTTGAACGGCGCCGACATCTACGAGCGCCTGGGTTCGCCCGAAGGCGAACTGGCCCTGGCGCAAGCGGTGGTATACCTGGCGTGCGCCGCCAAATCCAATGCCGTCTACAACGCCTACAAGGCGGCCAAATCGTATGTGCAGGAGCATGGCAGCGCGCCCGTGCCCATGCATTTGCGCAATGCGCCCACCAAGCTCATGAAAGAGCTGGGGCATGGCAAGGCATACCGGTACGCGCACGACGAGCCCCACGGCTATGCCGCGGGGGAAAACTATTTCCCCGATGGCTTGCGCGCCAGGTTCTACCGTCCGACAGATCGCGGGCTGGAAGGTAAAATCGCGGACAAGCTGGCTTTTCTTCGTGAGCTGGACAAGCAAAGCAAGTCTTGACCATGAGCCAAAGCGCAAGCTGCGGACTTCAGGCCGAGGCCAAGCGAGGTCATGTTCGGATAAGGTTGCGCGACTCGGACTGAGGCGGAACACCATGCGCCAAGCGGTGTCCCGGCAGTGCCAAATTGAATTTTTATCTTAATTTTTCTGGTGGATTATGTTAGACCCCAATCAGTTGCGTAAAGACATTACGACCGTTGTGAATGCGCTGGCGCGCCGGCACATCGCATTCGACACCGAAAGGTTCGGCCAGCTCGAAGCCCGCCGTAAGGCCCTCCAGGTCGAGACCGAAACCTTGCAAGCCCGTCGCAACGCCATTTCCAAGCTGATCGGCCAACTCAAGTCCAAGGGCGAGGACGCCGCGGCCGAGATGGCCGAGTCGCAGGCCATCCCGGCCCGCCTCAAAGAGCTGGAGCACGATCTGGGGGAAGTCCAGGGCGAGCTCAATGCCTGGCTCATGACCATTCCGAACCTGCCGCATGAAAGCGTGCCCGATGGCGCCTCCAGCGACGACAACGTCGAAGTGCGGCGCTGGCTGCCGCCAGGCATGGCGACCGACGCCCAGGGCAATCCCCGGCCTTTCGCCTTCGAACCCAAAGACCATGTGGCCCTGGGCGAGCCCATCGGCCTGGACTTCGAGACGGCGCGCAAGCTTTCCGGCTCGCGCTTCATGATGCTGCGCGGGCCCATTGCCCGGCTGCATCGCGCGCTGGCCCAGTTCATGCTGGATCTGCAGACCGGCGAACACGGCTATCAAGAGTGCTACACGCCGTATATCGTCAATGGTTCCACCTTGTTCGGTACGGGCCAGCTTCCCAAGTTCAAGGACGACATGTTCTGGGTGACCAAGGGCGGCGACGACGAGCCGGCTGTGGACGAACAGGGCAACGCCATACCGCACGAAGACCTGTACCTCATTTCCACTGCGGAAATCACCCTGGCGGGCTCCATGCGCGACACCATCACGGTCCAGTCCGACCTGCCCATACGGCTTACCGCCCACACACCGTGTTTCCGTTCCGAGGCGGGCAGCGGCGGGCGGGACGTGCGCGGCATGATCCGCCAGCATCAGTTCGACAAGGTCGAGATGGTGCAGATCGTGCATCCCGACTCGTCGTACCAGGTGCTGGAAGAAATGGTTGTGCATGCCGAAACGGTGTTGCAGCGCCTGGGCATTGCCTACCGCGTCGTGCTGCTGTGCGGCGGCGACATGGGTTTCGGGTCGTCCAAGACCTACGATCTGGAAGTATGGCTGCCCGCCCAGAATACCTGGCGCGAGATTTCCTCGGTCTCCAACTGCGAGGCCTTCCAGGCGCGCCGCATGCAGGCCCGCTACCGTCCGGAAAAGGGCAAACCGGAATACTTGCATACGCTCAACGGCTCGGGCCTGGCCGTAGGCCGCGCCCTGGTGGCGGTGCTGGAAAACTATCAGCAGGAAGACGGCAGCATCGTCGTGCCCGAGGTTTTGCGCCCCTACATGGGCGGCGTGCAGCAGCTTAAGGCCTGATCCATCTCATGATGACCCGCTCCCCCGAGGTAAATTCGCCCGGAGTGCCGGGCGGGTGCGAGCCCGCCGCGGGCGCGGCATTTTTTGCGGGATGAAGAACCCCGCGCTGCGCCGTTCACGCGGCTGGCGGCTCCCGGGACTTAGCGTCTTACAAGTCTCTTGGAGGCAAAAAAAAGGCCGTAAAAACGGCCTTTAAGTTGCTGCTCATCCCAAGGAGATTGGGTCGGTCAACGATGGTGAGGGTCGCGCCGCCAGTCGCGGCGAGGACCACGATATTCGCGGAAGCCTTCGCGGTAGTAGCGGGGACCATAGACGGGCACGGGCGCGTAGTAGCGGTGACGGGGCACGACCACGACAGGTGCGGGGGCATACACCACCGGCGGCGGCGCCACGTAGACGGGCGGCGGCGGAACATAATACCCGGGGCCGCCAATGACGACGCCTGGTACACCGATAGAAATGCCGACGTCGACACGAGCCATTGCGGCGCTTGATCCAAGTAGCGCCAAGGCAGCAGCCCCTGCAATAAGTAGACGTTTCATGTTTACACCTGTTTGAATGAAAACTGACAATGCCATTGTCTCCGAGATTCCGGCGGCAAACGTAAATACACCCCTCGCAAAAGCATCCAAAAGCAACAAATGAACGGGGCTTGGGCCGGCCACTTACATTTGTTTGCGTTTTGTGGCGCGCTATGCACATCATGAAGATGCTAGCGGGGCCAGATCTCCTGTTCCAGGGCGAATTGTTCGACGATTTCAGTCACCAGATACCGGCGGTGCTCAGGCAGGCTGCGGATGCGCAGCATCAGCGCGATTTCCTCCTGGCTCAGTGCCGGGAGGCCTAGTTCCGGTTCGCGTGAGCGAAGCGCCAGGGGAGGCGCCTGGGTTTTTTCGCCGATGCCGTAGCGCAGCCATTGGGCCGATACATTCAGCCAGCCTGCCAGTGTCTCTATTTTGTCCCCGGTGGGACGGCTTTTTCCCGTCAGCCATTTCTGGGCGGCTTGCGTCGTGACGGATTCCCCCGAATGGCGCAGATTGAATTGCAAGGCAAGCTCCGCCGCCGTTTCCACTTTCTTGTGGCTACGCTTGAGCGCCTGTTTCAGGCGGATGGCAAAAGCTTGTTTTTCGTCCAGATTCG
>JBEBXF010000361.1:0-3630 GCA_040391725.1 Eoetvoesiella caeni
TCCTGATCCGGGGCCGCGTCCATGATACTTTCCGAAGTCTGCATCAAGCGCCCGGTGTTCGCCTCGGTGCTGTCCCTGCTTATCGTGCTGGTGGGGCTTATTTCGTACCAGCGGCTGACTGTGCGCGAGTATCCCGCCATCGACGAGCCGGTGGTGTCGGTGGTCACGACCTACAAGGGGGCGTCGCCCGAGGTGGTCGAGTCGCAGGTTACCAAGCCTCTGGAAGACCAATTGGCCGGCATCGAGGGCGTGGACGTCATGACCTCGGGCAGCCGCACCGAGCGCAGCTCCATTTCCATCAAGTTCAACCTGTCGCGCAACCCGGATGCCGCGGCGGCCGACGTGCGCGACAAGGTGTCGCGGGCGCGGCGCTACCTGCCGGATGAAATCGACGAACCCATCATCAGCAAGGTCGAGGCCGATTCGACCCCGGTCATCTTCATGGCGGTCGAGCCCGGCAGCTTCAGCACGCTGGAGCTTTCCGACTACATCAACCGCTACGTCAAGACCCGCCTGTCGGTGCTGCCGGGCGCGGCGGAGGTGCGCATCTATGGGGAGCGCCAGCCTTCCATGCGCATCTATGTGGATAGAAGCAAGCTGGCCGCCTACAGCCTCACGGTGCAGGACGTGGAAACCGCGCTGGGGCAGCAGAACGTGCTGATTCCGGCCGGCCGCATCGAGTCTTCCGATCGCGAGTTCTCGGTGGTGTCGTCCACCGACCTGCAAACCATCGAGCAGTTCCGCAACGTAATCGTGGCGAATGTGAAGAATTACTCGGTGCGCCTGGGCGACGTGGCCGACGTGCGGATAGACCCCGCCGAAGAACGTGTGCTGTCGCGCTTCAATGGGCATGAAGGCTTGAACATTGGCATTACCAAGCAGTCCACCGCCAACCCGCTGGATCTTTCCAAAGCAGTGGCCGCCGAAACCGAGCTCATCAACGAAACGCTGCCGCCGGGCATGAAGCTCAGCGTCGCCTACGACAGCTCGATTTTCATTCTGGAGTCGATCAAGTCCGTATATCACACCATCGGCGAGGCCATCGTGCTGGTGGTGCTGGTGATCTTCTTTTTCCTGCGCAATATGCGCGCCAGCCTGATTCCCATCGTCACGATTCCCGTATCGCTGATCGGCGCGTTCGGCATCATGTACTTCTTCGGATTCTCGGTCAACACGCTGACCCTTTTGGCCATGGTGCTGGCCATCGGGCTGGTGGTGGACGATGCCATCGTCGTGCTGGAAAACATCTTCCGCCACCTGGAAGAGGGCAAGACGCGGCTCGAGGCGGCCTTCCTGGGGGCACGGGAGATCGGCTTCGCGGTGATCGCCATGACGCTGACCCTGGTAGCCGTGTATGCGCCGCTGGCCTTTGCAACGGGCCGCACGGGGCGGCTCTTCATCGAGTTCGCCCTGACGCTGGCGGCGGCGGTGCTGGTGTCGGGGTTCATCGCCCTGACGCTTACGCCCATGATGTGTTCCACCATGCTGCGGCACCAGTCCGGTCACGGCCGCCTGTACACCCTCATTGAAAACATGCTGGAAGGCATGACGCGGGCGTACAAACAGGCCTTGCTGTGGGCGCTGGGCCGGCGCGCGCTGGTACTGGGCGTGGGCCTGGCGGTAGCGCTGGGCAGCGTCGTATTGTTCAAGACCGTCAAAAGCGAGCTTGCGCCGCTGGAGGACCGGGGCGTGGTGTTCGGCGTGGTCAGCGCCCCGGACGGCGCAACGCTGGACTACACCGTGCGCAGCGTCAAGACCATCGAGAACTACTACGCCGATATTCCCGAGGCCATGGGCAACCAGTCCATCGTGGGCTTTCCCACCGTGACCGAAGGCTTTGCCATTTTGCGCCTCAAGCCCTGGGACGAGCGCGGCCGTTCGCAGCAAAGCATCGCGCGCGAGCTGCAGCCCAAGTTTTCCGCCTTGACGGGCGTGCGGGCCTTTCCGACGAACCCGCCCTCGCTGGGCCAGCGCTCTACCTCCAAGCCCATCGAGTTCGTCATCATGAGCCAGTCCTCGTATCCGGAAATCGACAAGCTGGTCGGCCGGTTCCTGGACGAGTTGCGCGATTACCCGGGGCTGCAGAACGTGGACACCGACTTGCGCCTGAACACGCCGGAGCTGAAGGTGGCGGTAAACCGCGACAAGCTGGCCGACGTGGGCGTGGACGTGGGCACCGTGGGGCGCACCCTGGAATCCATGCTGGGCGGACGCCAGGTGACGCGCTTTCGCGACGGCGGCGAACAGTATGACGTCATTGTGCAGGTCAAGAAGCTCGATCGTTCCGATCCGGCCGATATCAACGATATCTACGTCCGCACCCGCAACGGCGCCATGGTGCAGTTGTCCAATTTCCTCACGGTGGAGGAAAGCGTATCGCCGCAATCGCTGAATCACTTCAACCGCTTGCGGGCGGTGAAGGTGCGCGCCTCGGTGGCTCCGGGGTACGCCCTGGGCGAGGTGCTGCAGCATATGGATACCGTGGCGCGCGAGGTGTTGCCGCATACGGTGCAGACCGACCTGGACGGCCAGTCGCGCGAGTTCCGCGACTCATCGGGCGGCATCTACCTGGTCTTCGTCATGGCGCTGGCCTTTATCTACCTGGTGCTCGCGGCCCAGTTCGAAAGCTGGCGCAATCCGCTCATCATCATGCTTTCGGTGCCTTTGTCCATGACCGGCGCCTTGCTGGCGCTGTGGCTGTCGGGCGGCACCATGTCCATTTACAGCCAGATCGGGTTGATCACCCTGGTGGGCCTTATTACCAAGCACGGCATCCTGATCGTCGAGTTCGCTACGCAGCTTCGGTCCGAGGGCCGGGAAATGCGAGAGGCCGCGGTTCAAGCCTGCGTGCTGCGCCTGCGGCCCATCCTGATGACGACCGGCGCCATGGTGCTGGGCACGCTGCCGCTGGCGTTTGCCGCGGGCGCCGGGGCCGAGTCGCGCCAGCAGATAGGCTGGGTGCTGGTGGGCGGCCTGAGTTTCGGCACCCTGCTTACCCTCTTCGTGGTGCCGGTGGCTTATACTTTGATTGCCGGCAAGGCCAGGCCCAAATCGCTGGAGTAGCCCGGCTGCCCGCCGCCTAACAGGAATTACACGCGTCAAATTATTCTCGATACCGAAACCACGGGCCTGGATCCCATCCAGGGGCACCGCATTGTCGAAGTGGCCTGCGTTGAAATGATCAATCGCGCGCTAACGGGCCGACACCTGCATTTGTACCTGAACCCCGACCGCGACAGCGATCCCGAGGCGCTGGCCATCCACGGCCTGACCACCGATTTCCTGGCTGGCCATCCCCGTTTTGAAGATGTGGCTGACCAAATCATTGAATACGTGCAGGGCGCGGAAGTCATCATCCATAACGCGGCGTTCGATAAAAAATTCCTGGATTCGGAACTGGCGCGCGCCGGCAAGCCGCTTTTCGGCACTTTGTGCGGCAAGATCACCGACTCGCTGCTGTTTGCGCGCGAACTGCACCCTGGCAAGCGCAACTCTCTGGACGCCTTGTGCGAGCGCTATGGCATATCCAACGCGCACCGAACCCTGCATGGCGCCTTGCTCGACTCGGAACTGCTGGCCGAAGTATGGCTGGCCATGACGCGTGGGCAGGATGCCCTGATCATGGATTTC
>JBEBXF010000362.1:0-3620 GCA_040391725.1 Eoetvoesiella caeni
AGTAGAAGCCCTCCTTGGCGAGCAGCTCGGCGTGCGTGACCTCCTCCACCTTCACGCCCTTGTCCATCACCACCAGGCGGTCGGCCTTCTGCAGCGTGGACAGGCGGTGCGCGATGGCGATGGTGGTGCGGCCGCGCACCAGGTTGTCCAGCGCCTTCTGGATCTCCTTTTCCGTCTCGGTGTCCACCGACGAGGTGGCCTCGTCGAGGATGAGGATGCGCGGGTCGATGAGCAGCGCGCGCGCGATGGACACGCGCTGGCGCTCGCCGCCCGACAGGCCCTGGCCGCGCTCGCCCACGATGGAGTCGTAGCCCTGCGGCAGGCGCAGGATGAACTCATGCGCGTGCGCAGCCCGCGCGGCAGCCACGATCTCTTCCCGCGTGGCATCGGGCTTGCCGTAGGCGATGTTCTCGGCGATGGTGCCGAAGAACAGGAAGGGCTCCTGCAGGACCAGGCCGATGTGCTTGCGGTATTCCGAGACGGGCAGTGCGCGGATGTCCAGCCCGTCGATGCGGATGGAGCCCTCGGTTACGTCGTAGAAGCGGCAGATGAGGTTGACCAGGGTGCTTTTGCCCGATCCGCTATGGCCCACCAGACCTATCATTTCGCCCGGCGCAATGTTCAGGTCGATGCCGCGGATGACGGCGCGGTTGCCGTAGCGAAAGCCGATGTTGCGCAGTTCGATGCGGCCCTTGACCTCGTCCAGGTGCACGGGATGCGCGGGCTCGGGCACGCTGGAGACGTGGTCCAGGATGTCGAAGATGCGCTTGGCGCCCGCCGCCGCCTTCTGTGTGAACGACACGATGCGGCTCATGGAATCCAGCCGGATGTAGAAGCGGCTGATGTAGGTGAGGAAGGCGGTCAGCACGCCCACCGTGATCTGGTCGCGCGATACCAGCCATATGCCGAAGCCCCAGACCACCAGCAGGCCGACCTCGGTCAGGAAGGTGACGGTGGGCGAGAACAGCGACCATACCGCATTGACCCGGTCGTTGATGACCAGGTTGCGGTTGTTGGCTTCGCGAAAGCGCCCGACTTCGCGGCGCTCCTGGGCAAAGGCCTTGACCACGCGGATGCCCGGAATGGTGTCGGCCAGCACATTGGTCAGTTCCGACCAGATGCGGTCGGCGCGCTCGAAGCCGTGGCGCAGGCGGTCGCGCACCAAATGAATGAGCCAGGCGATGAAGGGCAGGGGAATCAGCGTGACCAGCGCCAGCCAGGGGTTGATGGAGACCAGGATGACGGCCGTCATGACGATCATGAGCACGTCGGTGGCGAAATCCAGCAGGTGCAGCGAAAGAAAAATACAGATGCGGTCGGACTCCGAGCCGATGCGCGAGATCAGGTCGCCGGTGCGCTTGCCGCCGAAGTATTGCAGCGACAAGGTTTGCAGGTGCTGGTAGGTGGCCGTGCGCAGGTCGGCGCCGATGCGCTCGCTGACGCGCGCCAGGATGTAGGTGCGGCCCCAGCCCAGCACCCAGGCCAGTATCGACGAACCCAGCAGCCCGCCCAGGTACAGGCGCACCAGACCCCAGTCTATGGGCGTGCCGTTCTGGAAGGGAATCAGCACGTCGTCCATGAGTGGCATGGTCAGGTACGGTGCGACCAGTGCGGCGGCGGTCGAAACCAGCGTCAGCACGAAGCCGGCCAGCAATTGCATGCGGTAGGGCTGGGCAAACCGCCACAGGCGCAGCAGGGCCCAGGTGGAGGGCGGGGAGGGCGGATCGCCGTCTTCGTCCAGGCTTTCGTCGTAGTCTGTTCCGGGGCGGACGAACTGGCCCTGCGCCGCGGCGCATTGGCGCTCGAACTGGGCGATAAGACGCAGCGCGGCCGGGTTGCAGCCCAGCGTATACCGCCATTTGGCAAGCTGCGCCTGCGTATCCAGCAGTTCCAGCGAACCCACGCCGGCGTGGTCGTGCTGAATAAGGGCCAGCCCCGGGCGGTAGGCCCATTCGCGCCAGTCGCCCTGGAGGGATTCCCTGGCCAGCAGCCGGCGGTCGGTAACGACCAGCAAGCCCTTGGAAAACTGCAGGTCGGTGTTGAGGTCGAGCTCCAGGCTGGCCAGAACGATTTCGTGCTCCCGCAGGTGTTTTTCCAGCTCGGGCAGCCAGAAAGAGGAAACTTCGGCCAGGGGGGTGTCCACCTTATTTGCTTCGGGATTCATGGAGTAAATGCGGTGTTTTTGGCACAGAATGCGTAAGGTGCTTGTAAGGAAGGGTGAACACGCGAAATTTGCTTGCTTTGCGCACTGGCTAGGAGTTTAATTTGCTTCTCTTGCGGCTAGCTCCGCAATTCTCTTCTCTTTGGTAGCGCCTGGCAAATGCATCTGTCATTTTTCCGCTTCCGGCTATAAACGGCATCGTTCGTCCGAACTGTGTTGCCTTCCCCTTTTCTTCCAGACTCCTTCATCTCAAGATGAACAAAAAACACATTGAATTTATCAAGATGTTGTCCCTGCGCGGGCCCAGCATCTGGGCCTACAGGCCAATTATCGAGGCTTGGGTCGATATCGGGGATCTGGAAGACTTTCCGTCCAACACCATCCCGGGGTTCAACGAACGGCTTTCCGCCTGGCTGCCGACCCTGGTCGAGCATCGCTGCAGTGTCGGCGAACGTGGTGGTTTTTTACAACGTTTGCGTGACGGAACCTGGCCCGCCCACATCCTGGAACACGTCACACTGGAACTGCAAAGCCTGGCCGGCCTGCCCGGCGGCCTGGGACGGGCCCGGGAAACCCCTGTGCGCGGGGTTTACAAGGTGATCGTGCGCGCCTGGTACGAGCCCGTGACCCGCGCGGCGCTGTATGCCGCACGCGACCTGGTCATGGCCGCCATCGAAGACCGGCCCTATGATGTGCAGGGCGCGGTCGACGAGTTGCGCGAGCTTACCGAGTCGCTGCGCCTTGGCCCCAGCACCGACAGCATCGTCAACGCCGCCGACGACCGCGATATTCCCGCCATTCGCCTCAGCGAGGTCAACAACCTGGTTCAATTGGGCTACGGGGCGGCGCAGCGCCGCATCTGGACGGCGGAAACCGACCAGACCAGCGCCATCGCCGAGGGCGTGTCGCGCGACAAAGACCTCACCAAGACCCTGCTGCAGGCCTGCGGCGTGCCCGTGCCCGAGGGGCAATTGGTGGAAACGGCTGAGGAAGCCTGGGAGGCGGCCGAGTCCATCGGCCTGCCCGTGGTCGTCAAGCCCATGGACGGCAATCATGGCCGCGGCGTATTCACCAACCTGGCCACACGCGCCGAAATCGAGACCGCCTTTGCTGTGGCGGTGGACGAGGGCAGCGGCGTGGTGGTCGAGCGCTTCATCCAGGGCGACGAGCATCGCCTGCTGGTGGTGGGCGATCGCATGGTGGCCGCCGCGCGCGGCGAGGTGGCCTCGGTGGTGGGCGACGGCGTCAGCACCATCGAAGATCTCATCGAAAGCCAGATCAATTCCGACCCGCGCCGTGGGCGCGACGAAGACCACCCGCTCAACGTCATTCGTCTGGATTCCGCCGCCCGGCTGGAAGTCGGCCGCCAGGGGTATAGCGCCGAATCCGTGCCCGAGCCCGGCAAGACGGTGATCATCCAGCGCAGCGGCAATGTTTCGCTGGACGTGACCGACCTGGT
>JBEBXF010000363.1:0-3602 GCA_040391725.1 Eoetvoesiella caeni
GTCGTTGGCGCGCCGGGCCTGCTCGGAAGCCAGCTGCAGGTTGCGGTTCAGGTCGGCCTTGCGGTTTTGCAGCGCCTTTTCGGCAAAATCCGATTCGTGCACCGCCCGCTCCAGTTCGCGCAGTTGCAGGCGGGCCTGTTCGGTTTTATTGGCCAGATCCTCGCCGGAAAGCTGGGCATCGGAAAAACGCGACTGATGCTCGGCAAGTTCTAGGTCGAAGGCTTCGAAACGCGCTTCGGCCTCTTCCCGGCCAGCGCGCTGCTCTTCGGACTGCGCCGCGATTTCGGCCAGTTCCTGGTGAATGCGCGCCGCGCGTTCGCCCGACTGCTCGGCCTGCTGCTGCAAGCGGGAATGCTCGAGCTGCACGTCGTGCAGCCGCCGCGTGAGTTCGGAAACGCGCAGCCGGGCCGGCGCCATGGCCTGCGAAACCTGCTGCCAGGCGGTCTCGGCGCGCGCGACCGCGGCCAGCGACTGGTCGGCGATCAACTGCTTGGCCTTGATTTCGCGCTGCAGATTCTGGATTTCCTGCTGGCGGGCCAACAGGCCGGCCTGTTCGGAATCGGGAGCGTAAAAACGCACGCTGTGCCTGTCGACCAGATGCCCTTCTTTGACGACGTACATGGCCGCGGCCGGCAAATCGCCTCGCCCCGCCAGGGCGGCGGCGACGTCCTTGGCGACATAGACGTCGCGCAGCCATTCATTGAGCAAGGTGCGCAAATCCGGGTCGGTAATGCGCAACAGCGAAGACAGCGGGGTTTGATCCTGCAGGACGGGAAGCGCCGGCGCCGCGGGCGGCAACTGGTAAAAGGCCAGCCGCGCCGGAGGCGCGTCGGCGGCGAAGGCCCTGGCATGCTCAAGCTGGCGAACCTCCAGGGCGGCCATGCGTTCACGCAGCACGGCTTCCAGCGCGGTTTCCCAGCCCGGCTCCACATGCAGCTTTTGCCACAGGCGGCCCAGGGAAGTCAGTTCGTGCTTGTCCAGCCAGGGCTGCAAAGCCCCCTGCTTCTGCACGTCGTCCTGCAATTTGGATAACGCCGCCAGCCGGGCTTCAAGCCGCGCCACATCCTGGGCATCTTGCTGGGCCGCCGCTTGCGACTCCCGGCGCGCGGCATCCAGCTCGGGCAGCCGCTCTTCCAGCTCGGCCAATTGACCTTGCGCTTCTTCGGTCTGCTGCTCCATGACGACGCGCTCGCCCGCCAGCCGTTCGAGATTGGCGGGATCGGGGGCGTTCAGTTCGCGCAGTTCCTGCTCAAGGCGTTCCTGGCGTTGCGTCAGTGCGGCAATCTGCCGGTCGGCATCGCGCTGGGCCTGAGCCGCCAGGGCCAGATTCTGCTCGACACGCGCCAGGGCGCTGCGCATTTCATCGCGGGATGCCCCCGCGGCGCGCACGCGCGCCTCCATGTCGGGCAGGCTGCCCGCCGCCTCTTCGGCGCGGGCCCGGGCTTCTTCGGTACGGACGGCGGCCATTTCCAGCTCGGCCTCGGTCTGTGCCAATTGCTCGGTGCAATGAGCCTGCTGATCGGCCCATTCCTGCATCTGGCTTTGCAATTGATTGCGGCGCGCCTGCACGCGATTGCGCGAATCGACCACATGACGTATTTCGGCCTCCAGCCGGCTGACCAGCGCGCCGGCCTCGAACAACTGGCCTTGGGCGGCATGCACGGCATCGGCCGCTTCAAAATGCGCCTGGCGCCTGGATTCCAGCGCCGATTCGCCCGCGCGCAAGCCCGCCATGGCCGCTTCGAGCTCGGTTTGAGCCTGCTCTATGGCCAGGAACTTGGCTTTCTGTTCGTCGCGGGCATTGTTTTCCTTCAGCAGCCAAAGCACCTGCTGTTTTTGCTCGCCCTCTTCCTGCAGGCCGCGATACCGGCCCGCCACTTCGGCTTGGGCCTCGAGCTTTTCCAACTGAGTATTCAACTCGCGCATGATGTCTTCGACGCGCGTCAGGTTTTCCCGTGTGTCGGCCAGCCGGTTCTCGGTCTCGCGACGCCTTTCCTTGTAGCGGGACACGCCGGCGGCTTCCTCGAGAAAAACCCTCAATTCCTCGGGCCGGGCTTCGATGAGCCGGTTGATCATGCCCTGGCCGATGATGGCGTAGCCGCGCGCGCCCAGCCCGGTGCCCAGGAAAATGTCGTGGATGTCGCGCCGCCGCACCTGCTGGTTGTTGACGTAGTAGCTGCTGGTGCCGTCCCGCGTCAGGACGCGCCTTACGGCAATTTCGGAGTAGGCGCTCCATTGGCCCACGGCGCGGCCCTCGGAATTGTCGAACACCAGTTCGACCGATGCCCTGGCCGCCTGCTTGCGATTGCCCGAACCGTTGAAGATGACGTCCTGCATGGACTCGCCGCGCAGTTCCGATGCCTTGGTTTCACCCAGCACCCAGCGCACGGCGTCGATGATGTTCGATTTGCCGCAGCCGTTGGGGCCCACCACGCCGACCAATTGGCTGGGCGTGGGAATGACCGTTGGCTCAACAAACGATTTAAAACCAGCCAGTTTTATTTGAGTCAGACGCACAATTGGGAACGATAAGTGAGCATAAAAAAAGTGGAGGAACGGCTTCGGCGCCCCCCCGGCACGCAAGCAATGCAGGCCGGCGCAAACCCCGAATCCGAAACGGCGTGGAAACTGTTTCGTATGATAACGCAGGACGGGGACTATCCCTAGCAGGACGCCGTTTACCGAATAATTTCGATACGATCACAAACCTGACGCTATACTCACTAACTGTTTTTATTATTTTCATGCATTTCCCACCCACTTCCATTCCAGAGACTGACGATTGAAAAAAGGCTTCTATCTCGTAATGACGGCGCAAGCGCTTTCATCTCTGGCAGACAACGCATTGCTTATCGCAGCTATCGCCTTAATCGCAGACTCTAGCGGCCCCGACTGGATGGTGCCCATGATGAAATGGTGGTTCGCCCTGGCCTATGTCGTGCTGGCCGCGTTCGTGGGGGCCTTCGCCGACTCCTTCCCCAAAGGGCGGGTCATGTTCGCCACCAATGCCATCAAGCTGGCGGGCTGTATTCTCATGTTCACCGCGCAGATGCTGTCCACGAACAACGACATGCAGCTCGTTCAGATATTCGTCGCCTATACCTTGGTGGGCATCGGAGCCGCGGCCTATTCCCCGGCAAAATACGGCATCGTCACCGAAATGCTGCCGCCCGATCAACTGGTCAAAGGCAATAGCTGGATCGAAGGCCTGACCGTGCTGTCCATCATCCTGGGCACCGTGCTGGGCGGCGTCCTGATCAGTCCAAGCATATCCACCGCCCTGCTGGATCACGCCTGGGTCAACGTATTCGCGCAAAGCCGCACCGAAGCGGCCATACTCGTCATCGGCATCGTCTACTTCGCGGCGGCGGCCTGCAACCTGCTTATTCCGGATACCGGCGTCAGCTATCCCAAGCAGCAAACCAATCCCATCAAGCTGGTCACGGAATTCGCCGGCTACGTAGCCATCCTCTGGAAGGACAAGCTGGGGCAGATTTCGCTGGCCGTCACCACCCTGTTCTGGGGCGCCGGCGCCACGCTGCAGCTCATCGTCATTGAATGGGGCGCCCACCATTTGGGCCTGCCGCTGGAGCGATCCTCCA
>JBEBXF010000364.1:0-3598 GCA_040391725.1 Eoetvoesiella caeni
GGGTAGCGCAAGGTGATCTTGCGCTTGAAAAAATACTTGCCGGTCAGGCGCATGCCCTTCAGCATTTCGGACAGCATGAAACTGCCGAAGAAATCTTTAATTGCATCCATATCTTGCCCCAGTCCGCCTCAATGCCAAATATTCCACGGCGTTTGCATCCAGATCGCAACGATCAGCAGCCATATGCCGGTGAAGGGAATGAATACCTTCCAGCCCAGGCGCATGATCTGGTCGTAGCGATAACGGGGAAACGTCGCCCGGAACCAAATGAACATCGACACCACACAAAACGTTTTAATGCCCAGCCACAGCCAGCCCGGCACCCAGGTGAAGGGCGCCACGTCGATAATGGGCAGCCAGCCGCCCAGGAACATGATGGAGGCCACCGCCGACAACAGGATCATGTTGGCGTATTCGCCCAGGAAGAACAGCGCGAACGCCGTGCCCGAGTATTCCACCATGTGGCCCGCCACGATTTCCGACTCGCCCTCGACCACGTCGAAAGGATGGCGGTTGGTCTCGGCCACGGCGGATACCACGTAGATGACGAACAGCGGCAGCAGCGGCAGCCAGTTCCAGGACATGAAATTGACGCCGTGCGACGCGAACCAGCCCTTGTCCTGCCCCAGCACGATGTCGCTCATGTTGAGCGAGCCCGACACCAGCAGCACGGTGATCATGACGAAACCGACGGCCAGCTCGTACGACACCATTTGCGCCGCGGCGCGCATGGCGCCCAGCAAGGCGTATTTGGAGTTGGAAGCCCAACCGGCGACGATGACGCCGTATACGCCAAGGGAGGTTACCGCCATGATGTACAGCAGGCCGGCGTTGACGTTGGACAGAACCAGTTGCGGGCTGAACGGAATGACCGCCCAGGCCGCCAGGGCCGGCATCAACGTAACGACAGGCGCAAGCACGAACAGCACCTTGTTGGACTTGCTGGGCATGATGAGCTCTTTGCTCAGCAGCTTGAACACGTCGGCGAACGGCTGCAGCAGGCCGCGATAGCCCACGCGGGTGGGCCCCAGCCGTATGTGCATGGCGCCGATCATCTTGCGTTCCCAATAAGTCAGGTAGGCCACGCAAAGAATCACGGGAACGGCGATCAGGACGATCTTGATCACCGTCCAGACCACGTACCAGGGCGTTGCGCCGATGAGGCTGGTACCGAAATTATCGAGTGCGGTCACCCATTCCATTTAGACGCCCTCCACCGAAAGCTGCCCGAAAGCGCCGCCCAGCGGCAGGGTTTCGGCGAATGCGGCGGAAAGGCGCACCGCGCCCTGCGCCACGGCATCGTCCAGCAATGCTGTCACAGTGATTTCTCCTTGCGGGGAACGTACGCGCACAGTCCGGCCCGATTCCACACCCAGGCTGGCCAGCGTGGCGGCGCACATGCGAGCCTGCGGGGCTTGGGAGGCGGCGGTCTGTTGCAACGGTTCGGCGCGGCGCACCATGGCGTCGCTGCGATAGATGGGCACGTCGGCAAGACGCTCGAGCCCTGCCGGCCCGGACGCCAGACCGATGGCGCTTTGCACATCGTTGGACAGATGCGCCTCGACGCCGCCGACCAGAACGCTGTCGCGGATGGATTCGGAGGTTTCGTCGTCGAAGCCCGGCAATTCGAACAAATTACCCAGCACGCGCAGGACTTTCCAGGCCGGACGCGTATCGACGAAAGGCGCAGCGGCGCCCTTGAAGCTTTGCGTGCGCCCTTCCGCGTTGATGAACGTGCCCGAGGTTTCGGTGAACGGCGAAACCGGCAGCATGACATGCGCCCAGTCCTGGGCGGCGGAGCGGTAGGAAGTCAGCGCCACCGCGAACTCGGCCGATTGCAGCGCCCGCAGCGCCTGTGCGCCGTTGTCGGCGTCGAGCGCGGGTTCCGCATGCAGCACGATATAGGCCTTCAAGCCATCGGCCAGCATTTGAGCCGCCGTCAGGCCGTCCGCCCGGGGCGCGGCGCCGGCAACGTAGCCGCCCACCGTATTGCCGCCCGCGGTCAGGAAGCCCAAACGGCCCTTGGCCACCTGGGCCAGGGCCTGCGCATTGGCGGCGATGAGCGAGGCCTGGGGCGAAGCCACGGCCAGATTGCCCAGAAGCACCGCCACGTTTCCGCCGGAAGCCAGGCTGGCGGCAATGCGCTTGGCTTCGTCCGAGGGAACCAGCGCGCCGAATGCATCGGGCACGGCCTGGTCGGTGGCCTGGGCCAGGGCGACCAGCACTTCGGCCACGGCGTTCGGCAATCCACTGGGGGTAACGGTCAAACGCCCTTGAACGGGGAACAGGGGATCATCGGCCGCACTGTCGATCAAGGAGCTTTGCGTGCCGTGCTTGGCTGCCTGACGCAGACGCTGCGCGAACAAAGGATGATCCTTGCGCAGGAACGAGCCCACCACCAGGACGCGATCCAGCTTGCCAAGCTCGGCAATGGGCATGCCCAGCCAGGGCACGCCGGGGATGGCCCGGTCCAGCCCGGCATCGGTCTGGCGCAGGCGGAAATCAACGTTCTCGGAGCCCAGGCTGCGGGTCAGCCGGGCCAGCAGGGCCAGTTCTTCGAGCGTGGCCTCCTGGGTGCCCAGGGCGCCGATCTGCGTCGCGCCATGCTGGTCGCGCACCTGACTGAGCCCCTTGACGACCGCTTGCAGCGCATCGCTCCAGGAGGCTTCGCGCCACTGGCCGTCGGCCGTGCGGATCATGGGATGGGCCAGGCGGTCTTCGGTATAAAGGCCGGTATAGGCGTAGCGGTCGCGGTCGCTGATCCAGCATTCGTTGACGTCTTCGTTTTCGAACGGCACGACGCGCATGACGCGGTCGCCCTTGACCTGCACCACCAGATTGGCGCCAACGCTATCGTGCGGGCTGACGGAACGGCGGCGGGCCAGTTCCCAGGTGCGCGCCGTATAGCGGAAAGGCTTGGAGGTCAGCGCACCCACGGGACAGATATCGATCATGTTGCCCGACAGTTCGGACTCGACGGCGCGGCCTACGAACGACGTGATTTCCGAATGTTCGCCGCGGTTGATCATGCCCAGCTCCATGATGCCGCCGACCTCTTGGCCGAAGCGCACGCAACGGGTGCAATGAATGCAGCGCTGCATTTCCTCGGCGGACACCAGAGGGCCCATTTCCTTGTGGAACACGACCCGCTTTTCTTCCTGGTAGCGCGACGCCGAAGCGCCGTAGCCCACCGCCAGATCCTGCAATTGACACTCGCCGCCCTGATCGCACACCGGGCAATCGAGCGGATGGTTGATGAGCAGGAATTCCATGACGCTTTTCTGCGCGGCGACGGCCTTGGCCGAAGCCGTATGCACGATCATTCCGTTCGTGACGGGCGTGGCGCAGGCCGGCATGGCCTTGGGCGCCTTTTCGACTTCGACCAGGCACATGCGGCAGTTGGCCGCGATGGAAAGTTTCTTGTGGTAGCAAAAATGCGGCACGTAAAGCCCCAGCTTGTGGGCGGCCTGCATGACCATGCTGCCCTCGGGGACTTCAACCTTCTTGCCGTCGATGGTAAGTTCAACCATTGCGTGTCCTGAGCCTACAGATATTTGGGCACCACACAGCTTTTATGCTCGATGTGGTGTGCGAACTC
>JBEBXF010000365.1:0-3598 GCA_040391725.1 Eoetvoesiella caeni
ATATCAAAAACAACAAGTCCTGTCGCAGTTGCTGGCGACGCTGGCGGAAACACAAACCGAAACAGACCTGCGCAACCGCATAGGCGACCCGCTGCTGAAGCTGCTGGACGCCGACTACTACGCCTCCTATGTCTGGGAGCCGGAACAAAAGCGGTTCGGCCGGCGCGTCGCCATAAACATGTCCAACGACACGCTTGACGCCTACGATGCCTACTACCGTCATGTGGATGGCCTGACCCCTCTTATGGCGCGCAAGCACCGCACCACCCTGGTCAACCAGGTCATTCCCCAAGCCGAGCTGGCCAAGACCGAATTCTTCAACGATTTTCTGCAGCGCGACGGGCTGTATTGGGGGCTGAACCTGTACGTCTGGCAAGAGCAAAGCAATGTGGGCGACGTCCGCATCTGGCGCAACAAGCATCGCCCCGCCTTCGACGCCCAGGAAGCCAGCATGCTCGAGCTCATCCGCCCCGCGCTGGGCATTGCGCTGCATCGCGCCCGCGGCGCGCCCACGGCGCAAGGCCGCGACACTCCGCAAACTCCGGCCTCTTCCAGCCGCCGGGAACTGGCCCTGGCATGCCTGAGCCGCCGAGAGCGGCAAGTGGCCCTGATGGCGGCAAAAGGGCTGCCCGACAAAACCATCGCCAGGAATCTGGATATCGGCTTCACCACGGTACGCACCCACCTGGGACAGGCCTACCGCAAACTGGGGGTCGACAACCGGGTCATGCTTGCAGGCGCCCTGAACCGGCTGGATCCCGACGGTCAAGCCGAATAATCGCTCATTACTTGCCCAGGCAATTAATCGCGATACAATGCTGGGCTAACCACTACGTGTCTTTCCCTGCATGACCTCTGACGCAACATCTGCCTCAAACTCGTTATTGCTGTTCAAGGACGTCGCCCTGGGCTATGGCGGCTTTACCGTGCTTGCGGACATCGACATCGAGGTATGCCGCGGACAGGTCGTCGCCCTGATGGGCGGCTCGGGCTCGGGCAAGACCACGCTGCTGCGAGGCGCCACGGGGCAGATCCTGCCGCTGCGCGGCACGATTACCGCGTTCGGCCAGGACATCGCCGCCGCCAGCGCCGGCCAGTTGCAGGCGCTGCGCCAGCGCATGGGGGTGCTGTTTCAGCAGGGCGCCCTGTTCACCGACCTGAACGTCTTCGAAAACGTGGCCTTCCCCTTGCGCGAGCACACGCAGGTGTCCGAAAGCCAGATCGTCGAGCGCGTGCTCGACAAGCTCGACGCCGTGGGGCTGCGCGCCGCGGCGCACCTGAAAATCTCGGAGATCTCGGGCGGCATGGCCCGCCGCGTGGCGCTGGCCCGCGCCATCGTGCTCGAACCCGAACTCATCCTGTACGACGAGCCCTTCGCCGGGCTGGATCCCATATCGCTTGGCATTACCGCGCAGCTCATCCGCAACCTGACCGACCGCCTGCATTGCGCCTCCGTCCTCATCACCCACGATGTCGCCGAATCGTTCGCCATCGCCGACACGGTGTACATGGTGGGCCAGAGCAAGCTGCTGGCCAGCGGCCGGCCCGACGACCTCACCCGGTCGGCCGATCCCTACGTGCGGCAATTCCTGAACGGCGAGCCGGACGGCCCCATCGCCTTCAACTACCCGGAAACGCCGGCATTCGCCCAGTGGCTGCAGCAGCACGGAGGACGCTCATGAGCACGCTCGTTCGCGGTATCGGCCGGCTGGGAAGCCTTGTTCGCAGCACCATCTACGGCCTGGGCGCCTTTACCCGCCTTTTCGCCACCATCCTCGCGCGCAGCGGCATCGCGCTCAAGCGCCCGGGCCTGGTTTCGCAACAAATCCATTTCATTGGCAACTACTCGTTGCTCATCATCGCCGTCTCAGGCCTGTTCGTGGGCTTCGTGCTGGGCCTGCAGGGCTACTACACGCTCAACCGCTACGGCTCCGAAGAAGCGCTGGGCCTGCTGGTGGCGCTGTCGCTGACCCGCGAGCTGGGCCCCGTCGTCACCGCCCTGCTGTTCGCCGGGCGGGCCGGCACCTCGCTGACTGCCGAAATCGGGCTCATGAAGGCCGGCGAGCAGCTTGCCGCCATGGAAGTCATGGCCGTGGATCCCATCCGCCGCGTGCTGACGCCGCGCTTCTGGGGCGGCGTCATTGCCATGCCGGTGCTGGCCGCGGTATTTTCCATGGTGGGCATCATCGGAGGCTGGATCGTGGGCGTGCTGCTTATCGGCATCGACTCCGGCGCCTTCTGGTCGCAGATGCAATCCGGCGTCGATGTCTTCAACGATGTGCTCAACGGCGTGCTGAAAAGCGTGATTTTCGGGATTGCCGTCACGCTCATCGCCCTGTATGAAGGCTGGAACGCCAAGCCCACCCCCGAGGGGGTATCGCGCGCCACCACGCGCACTGTGGTGAGCGGCTCGCTTGCGGTGCTGGGCCTGGACTTCCTGCTTACCGCCCTGATGTTCAGCAATTAACGATTAAGACGGAAAAACCATGACGCGTGAAAAAACCGATTTCTGGGTCGGCCTGTTTGTACTGCTGGGTATTGTGGCCCTGGTGTTCCTGGCCCTGCGGGCAGGCAATCTAAGCTCGTTCTCCCTGGCTTCGACCTACCAGGTGCAAGCCCGTTTCGACAACCTGGGCGGCCTGAAGGTTCGCGCGCCGGTCAAAAGCAGCGGCGTCGTCGTCGGGCGCGTTGCGAGCATTTCGTTCGACAACAAACGCTACCAGGCCGTGGCCACCCTGGATATGGAGTCGCAATACCAGTTCCCCGACGACTCGTCCGCTTCCATACTTACCTCGGGCCTGCTCGGCGAACAATATATTGGCATCACGCCGGGCGGCGACGATAAAATGCTGGCTCAGAACGGCACCATTCAATACACTCAAAGCGCCGTGGTGCTGGAAGAGCTGATCAGCAAATTCCTGTACAACTCGGCCAGTAAGGAAGGCACCGCCAAAGAAGCTCCTGCCGCCGGCGCCGGAACGCCGCCCGCAAAACCCTGAACATGGCCTAAACACCAACCGCCGCCGGGCTTCCGGGGCACGGCCCGCCTTGGCGGGCCGCGGCAACCGACTGTTATCATTCAACACATGAACGCTCACAACAATATGAACCAGGACACTTCAAGCTCGACACGCAAGCGGATGGCACGCTGTATTCCGGCCCTGGCCGCGGCTGCCCTGGCTGCCGGATGCGCCAGCGTCCCCAATCCCAACCCCAAAGACCCGCTGGAAAGCTACAACCGCGGCATGTACGTCTTCAACGACAAGGTGGACAGGGCGGTGTTCAAGCCTATCGCCCAGGGCTACGAAACCGTCACGCCCAAGCCCGTGCGCACCTGCATCCACAATATATTCAACAACCTGGCCGACGCCTGGTCGTCCATCAACAGCTTCCTGCAAGGCCGGGCGCCCGACGGCATCAACAGCATGGGCCGGGTTCTGTTCAATTCCACCATGGGGCTGGGCGGCTGTATCGATGTGGCCTCCATGAACGGCTCCCGGCGCATCCAGAATGACTTCGGCACCACGCTGGGCGTGTGGGGCATAGGCTCGGGCCCTTATGTGGTGCTGCCCTTCCTGGGCTCCAGCACCGTGCGCGA
>JBEBXF010000366.1:0-3597 GCA_040391725.1 Eoetvoesiella caeni
TGATGGCCACCATCATGAACGCACTGGCCCTGCAGGACGCCCTCAAGCACCGCGGCGTCGATACCCGGGTGCAGTCGGCCTTGAACATCGACCAGGTCGTCGAACCCTACATCCGCCCCAAGGCGTTGCGCTACCTCGAAGAAGGCAAGGTCGTGGTGTTCGCGGCGGGCACCGGCAATCCGTTTTTCACGACGGATACGGCGGCCGCCTTGCGCGGCGCCGAAATCGGCGCCGAGATCGTGCTCAAGGCCACCAAGGTCGATGGCATCTACAGCGCGGATCCCAACAAGGATCCCGCCGCCACCCGCTATGCCCGCATCAGCTTCGACGAAGCTATCGTGCGGCGCCTTGAAGTCATGGACGCCACGGCGTTTGCGCTGTGCCGCGACCAGAAATTGCCGATCAAGGTGTTTTCCATCAACAAGCCAGGCGCGCTGAAGCGCGTGGTGGCCGGCGAAGACGAAGGCACTTTGGTTCACGTTTGATAAAGGAATAACAATGAGTCTTTCAGACGTCAAGAAATCCGCTGAAGAGCGCATGGCGAAAAGCATCGATGCGCTCAAGACCAATCTGGCCAAAATCCGCACCGGCCGCGCCCATGGCGGCATTCTCGACCATGTGCTGGTCGAGTACTATGGCTCGCCCGTGCCCGTGGGGCAGGTTGCCAACGTCAATGTCGTCGATGCACGCACGCTGAGCGTGCAGCCCTACGAAAAAAACATGGTGGGCCCGGTCGAAAAGGCGATTCGCGATTCTGATCTGGGTTTGAACCCGGTTTCCATGGGCGACAACATTCGCGTTCCCATGCCGGCCCTTACCGAAGAGCGCCGCCGCGACCTCACCAAGGTAGTGCGCAGCGAGGGCGAGGACGCCAAGGTGGCGGTGCGCAATCTGCGCCGCGACGCCAACGATGCACTTAAAAAGCTGGTCAAGGACAAGGAAATTTCCGAGGACGACGAGCGCCGCTCGCAGGACGAAGTGCAAAAGCTCACCGACAAAAGCGTGGTCGAGATCGATAAGCTGGTGGCCCAGAAAGAAGCCGAGATCATGACGGTATAGGCGCGGCGCCTGTTCCGATACCTTGTTATGGCTACTTCAAACAGCTCGACCCTAGGCATTCCCCAAAGCACCGACGTGCCCAGGCACCTCGCTGTCATCATGGATGGCAACGGGCGCTGGGCGACCAAGCGTTTCCTGCCGCGCGCGGCGGGCCATGCGCGGGGAGTGCAGGCGGTGCGCCGGGTGGTCGAGGCTTGCGGCAAGCGCGGGGTTCAGTACCTGACTCTGTTCGCCTTCAGCTCCGAAAACTGGCGCCGGCCCGAGGACGAGGTCTCGCTGCTCATGCGGCTGTTCGTCCAGACCCTCGAAAAAGAAGTCGACAAGCTCGACGAGCAGGGCGTGCGTTTGCGCGTCGTGGGCGATTTGTCGGCGTTCGAGCCCAAGCTGCAAGAGCTCATCCGCGCCGCCGAGCGGCGCACCGAGCACAACAGCGCGCTCAACCTGACCATCGCCGCCAATTACGGCGGCCGTTGGGATATCCTGCAGGCCGTGCGCAGCCTGCTTGCCGGCAGCCCCGAGCTGGCCAAAACCCCCCAGAATATCGACGAAGAGGCGCTGAGCGCGCATCTTTCCATGTCCTGGGCGCCCGAGCCCGACCTGTTCATCCGCACGGGCGGCGAGCAGCGGGTTTCCAACTTTCTGATCTGGCAGCTTGCCTATACCGAGCTGTATTTCACCGACGGCTACTGGCCTGATTTCGGCGCCCGGGAAATCGACGCCGCCTTCGAGTGGTACCGTGGCCGCGAGCGCCGGTTCGGCCGCACCAGCGCCCAATTGGCCCAGTCCAAGCAATAACCCACCAGAACGGAGCTTCCTATGCTGGCTCAGCGCGTCGTGACCGCGATAATCCTGCTTGCGGTGCTGCTCGGGGCGCTGCTTGCGGCCACGCCCTGGCCGCTGGTGCTGTTGCTCAGCCTGGCCGCGGCCTGCGCCTTGTGGGAATGGCTGCGGCTTACCTGGCCCGGCAAATCCTCCATGGGCCCGGTGCTGGCGAGCCTGCTTTTTTTTGTTTTCGCGCTGGCGCTGGCCGTGCCGTGGCTGGATGAAACCTCGTCTTCGCTGGTGCTGAACCTGTCGGATTGGCTGGGCGGCTGGCTCGTGCCGGCCGTCGCGGCGGTCTGGGTGATTGGCGCAACGGCCCTGGTCGTGCGCGGCGATGCGCAGGGCCGCGCGGGCAGCGCGTGGCTCAGCCTGTTCGGGGTGTTGGCCGTCATCGCGGCCTGGGTGGCCCTGGTTCAACTTTATCTGGCGCAGGGCGCGTGGTTCCTGGTGTCGCTGATGGCGCTGATCTGGTGCGCCGACATCGCGGCATATTTTACCGGCAGGGCGTTTGGCCGCCGCAAGCTGGCGCCGCGCGTCAGCCCCGGCAAAACCTGGGAAGGCGCGGCGGGAGGCGTCGTCGCGGCTGTCGCATGGGTGCTGGCCAGCACGTGGTGGCCGGGCAGCTTCGGCGACGTCCTGGCGGCCCGCTGGCCCTGGTGGGCTGTGGCCGTCATCGCCGCCTTGCTGGCGGCGCTGTCGATCGTCGGCGACCTGTTCGAATCGCTGCTCAAGCGCCGGGCCGGCGTCAAGGACTCCAGCCAGTTGCTGCCCGGGCACGGCGGTGTGTACGATCGTATCGATGCCTTGCTGCCGGTGGCGCCGGTAGCCTTGCTATTGTCCGGACTATTCATGTCATGAAGCATCAACGAATTTGCGTGCTGGGAGCCACCGGTTCCATCGGCGAAAACACACTGGACGTCGTCGCCCGGCACCCCGAGCGCATGTCGGTGTACGCGCTCAGCGCGTTCAGCCGCATCGAAAAACTGGCCGCGCAGGCGTGGAAGTCGGGTGCGCCGGTGGTCGTCGTGCCCGACGACGAAGCGGCCCGGCGGTTTGTCCAGGCCTGGCCCGCGGGACGGCCCGAGCCGGAAGTGCGGGTAGGGGCCCAGGCGCTGGAGCAGACGGCCGCCGACGCGGAAGTGACGACGGTCATGGCGGCCATCGTTGGCGCGGCCGGCCTGCCCGCGGCGCTGGCGGCGGCGCGCGCCGGCAAGCGCATATTGCTGGCCAACAAAGAGGCCCTGGTGGCGGCCGGCAGCCTGTTCATGCGCACGGTTCGCGAGAACGGCGCCGAGCTCCTTCCCATCGACAGCGAGCACAACGCCATTTTTCAATGCTTGCCCCAGACCGGGCGGGCCGAAGCCCTGACAGTTCCCGCCAAAGGCGTGCGGCGCCTGTTGCTGACCGCTTCGGGCGGCCCGTTCCGCACGGTGGAGCTGGGCGCCTTGCTCGACGTCACCCCGGATCAGGCCTGCGCCCACCCCAATTGGCGCATGGGGCGCAAAATATCGGTGGACTCGGCGACCATGCTCAACAAGGGCCTGGAAGTCATCGAGGCCCATTGGCTGTTCGCCATGCCGTTGCAGCGCATCCAGGTCGTCATTCATCCGCAAAGCATGGTGCATTCCATGGTCGAATACGAAGACGGCTCCATTCTGGCGCAACTTGGGCAGCCCGATATGCGTACGCCCATCGCCTACGGCCTGGGCTTTCCCG
>JBEBXF010000367.1:0-3560 GCA_040391725.1 Eoetvoesiella caeni
TGTTTTTAGTGCCGTATTCCGAAGAAGCTTCGCAGTATATAGTAAATTTTTTGGCCGTGCAAATCAGGTTTTGATTGCTTGCCGGGTTTATTACCTAACCCGCGCCAAAAAATAAAGCTGTATTCAGCAAAGACGAAAAGTATAGCATAATTTCATTTTCCTTTTGGGCAACGTTTTGCTGCACGTAATCTCTCAAGACCTGACTTCCTGCAACACGCTGGGCCTGCATTCAAGCGCGTCGGCGCTGCTGCGCTATCGGCATGCCGATGAGTTATCGGATTTGTCGCGGCTGGCGGCGGAACATGGGGCTGTGTTCGTGCTGGGCGGAGGCAGCAATGTGGTGCTGGCGCCTCAGCTAAGGCCGCTGGTCGTCAAGGTAGAGTCGCGCGGCATCCGGGTGGTGGAGGAATCCAGCACTGAGCTTGTCATCGAGGCGCAGGCGGGCGAGTGCTGGCACGATTTTGTCGCGCTGTGCATGGAGAACGGTTGGTCGGGTCTTGAAAACCTGGCGTTGATTCCGGGGACGGTGGGCGCGGCGCCGGTGCAGAATATTGGCGCGTATGGGGTCGAGCTGGATCAGCGGCTGCACAGCGTGGTGGCCTGGAATCTGCAGGAGGGCCGTCTTCGGGAATTGTTGCTGGACGAGTGCCGTTTTTCGTATCGCGACAGCTTTTTCAAGCATGAACCCGCCGGGCGCTGGTTGATTGTGGCGGTGCGTTTTCGTTTGCCCCGGCCGTGGCAGCCGGTTCTGGGCTATCCCGATCTTGCCCGGCATCCGGTTTTGCTGACGGCCGGCAAGGCCGTTGAGGCCCGGCAGATTTTCGAGGCGGTCTGCGACGTTCGCCGGCGCAAGCTGCCCGATCCCGCGGTGTTGGGCAATGTGGGCAGTTTTTTCAAGAATCCTATTGTCAGCGCCGAGTGCTACGAGGCATTGCGCAGGCAGCATGAGCAACTGGTGGCATACCCCCAGGATGACGGCAGCTACAAGCTGGCCGCGGGCTGGCTGATCGACCAGGCCGGCTGGAAAGGCCGCCGCATGGGGCCGGCGGGGGTGCACGACAGGCAGGCGTTGGTGCTGGTGAATCATGGCGGCGCCAGCTCGCAAGACATTGCAGCGTTGGCCGAGGCCATTCGCGACGACGTGCAGGCGCGTTTCGGCGTCTCGCTGGAGCAAGAACCGGTGAATGTTTCCTAGGAATTCAGGGGCGTAGGCGACAGAAGTTGCCCAGGTGCCTGGCGCGCCGCCTGGGTGATCCAAGGGTGCGCATCAAGCACATTGATCAAGCCGCATTGCATCGATTTTGCCGAAGGAATCGTGATGGATTCCTCGTCAGGCAGGGAAGATGGGCCCGAACCGGGCCGGGCCGAGTTTACAGCTGGGCGGACAGCACGTCCTGCATGTCGAACAGGCCGAACTCTTTGCGGGCCAGGTAGCGGGCGGCGCGCAGGCTGCCCTGGGCGTAGGTGGCCCGGCTGGTCGAGCGATGGGTGATTTCGATGCGTTCGCCGGTGCCGCAGAAATAAACGGTATGGTCGCCCACGATGTCGCCGCCGCGCACGACCGAAAAGCCGATATGGCCGGTTTCGCGGGCGCCGGTTTCGCCGTGTCGAGCCCAGTCGGCAATGTCGTCCAGCTTCTCGCCCCAGGCGTTGGCTACGGTTTCGCCCATGATCAGGGCGGTGCCGGACGGGGCGTCCACCTTGTTGCGATGATGGGCTTCAAAGACTTCGACGTCGTAGCCGTTGTTGAGCAGCTTGGCCGCGAGGTCGAGCAGCTTCAGGGTGGCGTTGACGCCCACGCTCATGTTGGGCGCAAAGACCACGGCGATTTTATGGCTGGCGGCCTGGATGGCCTGCTTGCCTTGTTCGTTGAAGCCGGTTGTGCCGATGACGCATTTGACGTTGTGCTTGACGCAGGCTTCCAGGTGGGCCAGCGTGCCCTCGGGGCGGGTGAAGTCAATGAGGCAGTCGGCTTTGGCGAGGTCGTCGAGATTGTCGGTGATGAGCACGCCGGTGTCCTGGCCCAGGAAGGCGCCCGCATCTTGACCAAGGCAGGGGGATCCGGCGCGATCCAGCGCGACGGTAAGGCTCAGGTCGGCGGCGTTGAGAACGGCTTCGATCAGCATGCGGCCCATGCGGCCGTCGGCTCCAGCTATGGCAATACGCATTGTTTCCTCTAGCGCAAGGGTTGGGGGGTGGATTCGTTCGGCAGCGTCAGGGTGTCGCTTCCGGGGGCGTTGATTCTAAGGCCCGTGCCTTCACCGGACAGTGTCGAGCTTGTCGAGGTGTTTGCGGCTTTGTCGCTGTTCGTGGCGCTGCTTGCCCCTGTGTCCGGGACGGTGTGGGTTTCCGTGGCGGCGCCGGGCGCCGCGGTTGCGGGCGCGCTTGCCGCATTGGTGCTTTCTTTGGCGGCGGAAGCGGCTTCCGCTTTGGCGCTGGCCGCGTCGGAGGAGGAGGGCGCGGGCTTGGCGCCGTTATCGGTTTTCTGGAAAGGCTGGCGGTCGGGCTGCTGGTCGCCTTCCCAGTGATCCAGGACGTCGCCGTTGAACCATACAGTGAACTTGCGCTCTTCGACTTTGCCGTAGCCCGGCTTGTTGTAGTAGGGGTAGTCCCAGCGGTTGGTGCGGAAAATGTCTTGCAGCACGGGGGTGCCGAGCACGAAGCGCACTTGTTCGCGCGTCATGCCTTTTTCAAGCCGGGCGACTTGCTCGGAGGTGATCCAGTTGCCTTGCTGCATGTCGGTTTTGTACGGAAAGCCCCATTTCGTGCCTCCGCAAGCCGACAGGACGATGGCCAATGCGCCAACTGCCGCGCCGGTGCGCAGCTTGAATAAGAGTGATGTTGCGGTAGTCAGCACGAAGCGCCCCTGTTATATGAGGTAGGATAAAACCGTTATCATAATGGTTTAAGAATAAACGCATAATAGCGTTAGAATGAACCGGGCGCCGGGGTTGTTGCCCGGCACCTTAGCTGTCCACCTTCTGCCAGAGACTATTTTATCCATGAACGAACAAAATGAACTGAAGAATATGGGTTTGAAGGCGACGTTTCCGCGCCTGAAAATCCTGGACATTTTTCGTAAAGCCGATCATCGCCATCAAAGCGCCGAAGATGTCTACCGCGCGCTTATCAACGAAGATGTGGACATTGGCCTGGCCACGGTCTACCGGGTGCTCACTCAGTTCGAACAGGCGGGTATCCTGGTGCGCAGCCAGTTCGACGGCGGCAAGGCCGTGTTCGAACTCAACGACGGCGATCATCACGACCATCTGATCTGCACCAATTGCGGTAAGGTGGTCGAGTTTACCGACCACGACATCGAAAAACGCCAGCATAAAATCGCCAAGGATCAGGGCTTCGTGCTTGAAAGCCATACCATGATGCTGTACGGCATTTGCGGCGATTGCCACACTAAAATGCGCTAGGCGCCAGTTGCCCGGGCGGTTCCCGCCGCCCGCTTTCCTGGGGCAGGCCAAGCGGCAACCCTCCCGGCACCCGCCGCCAACGCTCCTAAGCAGCCAGCATTTCCCTGGCGTGCCTGCGAGTGGTTTCGGTGATGG